>JANOQP010000824.1:0-3540 GCA_031414895.1 Saprospirales bacterium | reverse complement strand
GCAAACCATTTTGCGGCCGCCGTGTTTTTGTCGCTGATTTTTGGGCGAAAGCCGAGATGGGCGCGGCCGGTTTTGCTCGGTTGGGCAACGAGCATCTCGCTGGTGCAGGTCTATGTTGGCGTACATTACCCGGCGGATATTTTGGGCGGGGCGGCGGTCGGCATTTTGGTCGGTTTCATCGGATATGAACTTGGCCGCCAAACAAATGCTATCAGGGCCATTTTTTAAATTTTTACCCAAAACAATCAATAAACGGTTTAAAAAATGTCAATTTGGGAATACGCGCTGCTTTTTCTGACCTCGCTCGCGGGCGGTGCGCTGGCCTTCTTTTTCAAAAAGATACCGCGTTCGCAGCTCAAAAACGTGCTTGCGTTCAGCGGGGCCTATATTTTGGGCATCGTCGTGCTGCACCTGTTGGGCGATGTTTATGGGAGCGGTTTTGAGGGCGCGGGCAAGTGGATCTTGGTCGGTTTTTTCATCCAACTCCTGCTCGATTTTCTCTCAAAAGGCATCGAACACGGCCATGTCCATGCAAGCGACGAACCGGGGCGCGTTTTTTTGGCGCAGATCATGCTCGGTCTTTGCCTCCATGCGTTTTTCGAGGGCCTGCCGCTCGGCGGGCACGCTGCTTTTCATGAAGGCCACCAACATTCCGGCGGGCCGAACGGGCTGCTCGTCGGCATCGTTTTGCACGAGACCCCTGCCTCTTTTACGCTGGCCTCGCTGTTGCTCTTGTCCAATTTTCGCCCAAAAACCGTTTGGCTCTGCCTAATATTTAAGGCAATCATGGCTCCGGCGGGCGCGCTCGCGGCCAGTTTCCTGCAACTGGGCCACGATTCGATGGCCGCGCTGACCTCGGTGGTCATCGGCCTTTTCCTGCACATCGCGACGACCATATTGTTCGAGGCCGATTCTTCGAGCCACCACCGGATGGCGTGGCCGAGGCTGCTGGCCATCGCGGGCGGCATTGGGCTGGCCTGGCTGACGGTGGGGTAGGTTGGCAGGCGGCCTTTTGGGTTTGAGTTTGAATTTGAGTGCTCCGTTCACCTTTTCAGCCACCCGATCAGCCCCGGAAAAAAATGCGCCTGGTCGTCCCACATGCACATATGCCCGCCGTCGGGGCAGAGCAGGAACGCGCCGTTTTTGACCTGCGCGGACATCCATTTCATGTATTCCGGGTCCATCGTGTCGTGCGCCGCGCCGATGACGAGGGTCGGGACGGTGATCTTTGGCAGCTCGCCGGACACGTCCCAATGGGTCAATTTGCCCGAAATGCCGAACTCGCTCGGCCCCTGCATCGCGACATAAAGTGGTTGGTAGATCCGCATCCCGCGGTTCGCCGGGTCGGGCCATTCGGCGGTCGGCATCCGCAGGATATGTTTTTCGTAAAAATGCGGGTTTAAAAGGCCCATATATTCCGGGTTGGCAAAATCCTTTTTGGCCTCCATCGCCCGGATTTTTTTCAAAACGGCCGGATCCATCTGTTTTGAGAGGACGTTTTGGGCATATTCCCCATATTTTGGTGCGCTGGCCATCATGTTTGAGATGACGAGGCCCTTCAAATTGCGCTGATATTTTAGCGCGTATTCCATCGCAACGATGCCGCCCCACGAATGGCCGAGGACGAAAAAATTGGTGCTGTCGAGGCCCAATGCCAGCCTGACCTGCTCCACTTCTTCTACAAAACGGGGCAAATTAAACAGGCTCGTATCGCTGGGCCTGTCCGAATATTCCGAAAAAAGCTGGTCGTAATAATAGAACTCGATGCCCTCGGCGGGCAAAAAAGACTCGAACGACTCGAAATATTCGTGCGTGCAACCGGGGCCGCCGTGCAAGAGGAGGAGCTTGGTTTTTGGGTTGTTGCCGATGCGCTTTGTCCAGACCTTGTATTTTCCGTCGATCAAAATTTGTTTCACGCCGCCCGATTTGAGGCCGGGGGCGGGGTCTTTCAGGTATTCGGAAGCCGCGTTTTGGGGATGTTTTTGGAGGCCTTTTTTACATGAAAAAAGCACGGCGGCGAGGGCGAAAAGCAGGAAGCGGGTACGCATTGGCAAATTTTTTTGAGAGAAGCCTTCAAGGTATAAGTTCAAAATCAAGGTCAAATTTTTCACCCCAAAAGGTCCGCGCCCTCCTGCCCAACGAGCGTCCCAATGGCTACGCCCATCCCGCTCAACCGGACGGCGACCACGACATTGGGCGAAACACGCTCGATGATCGGCTTTTTTTCGGGCCCGATGCCCAAAATGCCGCTCCACCAACTGTCCACTTCGATCATCTGGTCCGGCACGATCACGCCACGAAGCAACCGGACGAGCGCACTTTTGATGAAATCGGTCGTGCCAAACTGATCGGTCAGTTCTGTTTCCGGCGAGAGGTTGCGGCCGCCGCCGAGGAGGATGCGCCCGCCGATGTTCCTGAAATAAAAATAGCCCCGGTCGTAATGGAAACAGCCCTCTATTTTGAGATTTGAGATGGGTTTTGTGATCAAGACCTGGTTCCGCGCGGGGTTGATGCCGGGGACATTGACGAGTTTTTGGGCGAAACCATTGACGGCGACCAGCAATTTTTTGGCCCCAATTTCCCAACCGAACTCGGTCAGGAGCCGCACGCCGTCGCTGCCGTCCTCTATTTTTTCGATGTCGATGCCGTTCAAAATGCGGATGTCGAGCGATTGCGCGAGGTGGATAAAGGTCTCCATCATCCGCCCGGTATCGACCTGGCCCTCGACCGAGTTGTGGATCAAATGCTGGACTCCGCGAAAACCGAATTTTTTGATGGAATCCTGCGCCTCGCTGAAAACCGCCGGGTGGCCCGTGATCTCGCCAATTTTTTGGTTCAAACGGCCCATTTGTTCCCGGCAGGTGCGGAAAATCTCGTCGTCTTCTTCTGTGAACATCTCCCAACCGCCGTTATTTTGGTAGTGGAGATTGTTGTCGCCGAGCAAATTTCGGAGCGCATCGAGGCCGCGCCAGCGTTTTTCGACGACGGAAAGCACCTCATCCTCGCCGCGCAGTTCGATATCGGCAATCAGTTCGGTCATGCTGCCGATGCAGGCAAAACCTGCGTTGCGGGTGCTGGCACCGATGGGCAGCGGGCCGCGCTCGACGACGAGGATGCGCCGCGACGGGTCCTTTTTTTTGAGGTGGATGGCCGCCGCGAGGCCGACTATGCCGCTGCCGATGACGACCACGTCGAGATCCTTGAAAAAAGTTTCGCGCTCCCAAAAAGAGAGTTGATAGTTGAATTTTGCCATGTTTTCGCTCCGTGTTTTGCCCAAAATCTGGGGACATAAAGACACTTGTTTTTTTTGAAATAAAAAAGGCTTTCCCGCGCCCGAAGCATGGAAAAGCCTTTTTAGGTAAAACCGGAACCTGCGGATTACTTCACGTTCGCGAAAAAATCCTTCACCTTGTCCTTGTGGACAATTTGGACGCTGTATTTGTAGCGGCCGGTCGTTGGGTCTTTGGTTGGTTTGACCACTTTGACGTGGTCTTTGCCAGAACCAGCAGAAGCTGCACGGTTGGCGACGAGGGAGATTTT
>JANOQP010000823.1:0-4705 GCA_031414895.1 Saprospirales bacterium | reverse complement strand
TTTTCATGACAGATTCGATGCCATTGTCGCGCGGTGCGGCGGTTGGATAGCTTTCCGATTTGAGCAGCACCTTTCCGTCTGCATTGACCATTGCAAAATAATACATCCCATCCTCCTCTCGGAAGCTCACAAAACCGGGATATTTCTCCGAACGGTCCTTGCCTGCATAGGCTTCACAAGGCATATATTCATCGTGAGATGCGGCGGAAACGCGGGGTGCAGCCTCCGTTTGTTTCACTTCCACGGGTGCTACAAAGTTCCAATCAAGGCTGGCCTCGATATGTGCGAGTGCCAAAGCCTCCGACTCGAACGGGCAGGAGCGGGCAATTTCTTGATGGTTCCCGGCATTGAGCGAGACGACCCAGGTGTTGTCCGGGCGTTGCCAAACTTTGTACCGCTCGCGGATATCGCGGTTTTTGATGACCGATTGGATGCCATTTGCACGGCCGGCCTCGCTCTGATAGCCTTCCGAGCGGAGGAGCACAATGCCGTCGTTGCCGGACATGGCAAAGAACCAATGTGCCCGGCCCTCGTCGTAAAAACCGGAAAATTCCCGCGACTCAAGCTCTGGGTTGCCCGCATAATTGTCGCATGGGAGGTAATCGTCCACCACTTTCGGCGCGGCAGGTGCAGCGGCCTCTTTTGCGGCAACCGCGACCGGCTCGACCCATGCCGAATTGCACATCGCGATATGCCCGCGCGCACCGGCTTCGTCATCATAGCCGCACGAAACGGCGATTTCCTGACGGTTCCCGGCCTTCAAAACGGCGCGCCAATGGCCGCCTTCGTCCTGCCGGACATCGAAGCGTTCCTCGATATCGCGGTTGCGGATGACGGATTCGATGCCGTTGTTGCGGCCCGCCTCGCTCGCATAGGCCTCCGATTTGAGCAGCACCTTGCCGTTCGCGGAGACCATGGCAAAATGCCAAAGGCCCGTGTCCTCTTTGAAAAACTGGGTGAAGCCGTCATAGTTAGAGGCCTCGTGACCCTCGTACTCTACGCAGCGCAGGTAATTGTCTAAGGTTGCCATAAGCAAAATTGGTTGTTGTTTTGAAAAAATAGTGTTTAAAATGTCCCTTTTGGCGATGGATAACGGACGGTTTTGTGGACGGTCGCCCGCGCAAAAAGTCTCGCGTCATTCATTCCCAATCAGTGAACTTTAAAACTATTTTCGCCGCGAAGCTAAATTATAATTTCAAAAAAGCCAATGCCCGATTGTCAGATAAAATAATTTCAAAATTGTTCTGCATGATTTCTTTTGACGATTTCCTGAAAGTCGAAATGCGCATCGGCACGGTGTTGGAAGCCCGCGATTTTCCGAACGCCCGCAAGCCCGCCTTCCAGCTCCGCCTCGATTTCGGCCCCGAGATCGGCGAGCGGTGGTCGAGCGCACAGGTCACCGCTTTTTATTCGATTGAAAACATCATCGGTCGGCAGGTCGTCGCTGTCGTCAATTTCCCGAAAAAACAGATTGCCAATTTCTTTTCGGAATGCCTCGTGCTGGGGTCGGTGCTCGAAGATGGGACGGTCGTTTTATTGACCACCGAACGCGTCGTGCCCAACGGGACTCAAATTGGGTAAATTCATCAAAAGGTTCAAAATCAAACGCGGCCTCGATGGTGCCCGGTCTGATTTTGAATTTGGATTTGAATTTCTACAGCCACCTTTGCCGGAAATTTGGTTGATTTTATGAAAAAACTATCAATGAGCGACCTGAACCGGCCCTCCGTTCTTGATTTTGAAAAAAGGGAAAAAACGCCCGTCGCTATCGTCCTCGACAATGTGAGGTCGGCACTGAACGTCGGTTCGGCCTTTCGCACGGCGGACGGTTTTGCGGCGGAAAAAATCTGGCTCTGCGGAATCACAGCAACACCTCCGAGCCGCGAGATCATGAAAACAGCCCTCGGCGCGACCGAATCTGTTGCTTGGGAACACGCCGAAAACACCGCCGAACTTTTGGCACGGTTATCCGATGGGGGTTGGCAAATCATGGCAGTCGAACAGACCGAACCGAGGACGTGGCTGCAAGATTTTGAGCCGAAAAAAGGCGGAAAACTTGCGCTCGTTTTTGGCAACGAAGTCGATGGCGTATCGGCGGCCGCGCTCGAAAAGTGTCACGGCAGCCTCGAAATACCGCAGGCGGGGACGAAACATTCGCTCAATATTTCGGTTGCCGTCGGCATCGTTTTGTGGGCCGTTTTTCAGAAGCTCAACCAATGATTTTTTAGCTGCAAAAGCTACTTTTGCGGCCTTATTCTTGTCTGAACTATCGTTTTTTGATTGATTTGATTTTGTGATATAAGACCAGTTCAATCATAAAAATCAAAAGAATCAAAGTTCAGAAATCAAACCAATACCAGAACAAATTCATAATCGACAATGACAAAAAAACGGATTTTGATTACCGGCGCGGCCGGTTTCCTCGGATCGCACTTGAGCGACCGGTTCCTCAAAGAGGGCTATCAGGTCATCGGGATGGACAATCTTTTGACCGGAGATTTGACCAATATTCAGCACCTTTTTCCCGAAAAAGACTTTCAATTTTACCACCATGACGTGACGAAATTCATCCATGTCCCCGGGAAATTGGACTATATCCTCCATTTTGCATCGACCGCAAGCCCGATCGATTACCTCGAAATGACGATCCAAACGCTCAAAGTTGGCGCCGAGGGCACGAAAAACTGCCTCGGCCTCGCCAAGGACAAAGGTGCGCGCATCCTCGTCGCATCAACCTCGGAGGTTTATGGCGACCCGCTTGTGCATCCACAGGTCGAGGAATATTGGGGGCATGTCAACCCGGTCGGCCCGCGTGGCGTTTATGACGAAGCGAAACGGTACATGGAAGCAATCACGATGGCGTATCACACATTCCACAAAGTGGACACGCGTATCATCCGCATTTTCAACACTTACGGCCCCCGGATGCGGGTAAATGACGGGCGAGTGCTGCCCGCGTTTTTCTCGCAAGCGATCCGCGGCGAGGGACTTACGATGTTCGGCGACGGTTCGCAGACGCGCTCGTTCTGTTATGTGGACGACCTTGTGGAGGGCATTTACCGGCTCCTGATGTCGAACTATCACCAACCGGTCAATGTCGGCAACCCATCGGAGATCACGATGATGCAGTTTGCGAAAGAGGTTTTGGAGCTTGTCGGCAACCCGAAAGCGTACATTGACTACCGCCCGCTGCCCATCGACGATCCGAAACAACGGCAGCCGAACATCACGAAGGCCCGCGAGATCTTGGGATGGGAGCCGAAGTTCGACCGGGCGACGGGGCTGGCGCTCACTTATGAATATTTCAAAACAGTAGTCACGCCGGGATAAAAGTCAAAAGCGGTAAAAGTCAAAAGGCAAAAGTGCAGGTTCGCGCACTTTTGCCTTTTTGACTTTTACCGCTTTTGACTTTTGCCTTTTAACTTTTGCCTTAAAATTGAAAAAGACCATCATCATCACCGGCGGCGCGGGCTTTATTGGCTCGCACGTCGTCCGGCTTTTTGTGAAAAAATACCCGAAAACGCTCATTGTCAATCTCGACGCGCTCACCTACGCCGGCAACCCGGACAACCTCACCGACGTGCAGGACGAGCCGAACTATTTTTTTGAAAAGGCCGATATCACCGACCGCAAAAAGATCGACCGCATTTTCAAAAAACACAAACCGACGGGCATCATCCACCTCGCGGCGGAAAGCCATGTGGACCGGAGCATCGCCGACCCAATGGCTTTTGTGAAAACGAACGTCCTCGGCACGGTCAATTTGCTTGCGGCGGCGACCGATTTTTGGAAAAACGACCTTGACGGGAAACGGTTTTATCATGTTTCGACCGATGAAGTGTACGGTTCGCTGGGCGAAACGGGGCTGTTCACGGAGGAAACGAGCTACGACCCGCGCTCGCCGTACTCGTCGTCGAAGGCATCGAGCGACCATTTTGTGCGGGCCTGGTGGCATACTTATCACCTTCCGGTCATCATTTCGAACTGCTCGAACAATTACGGGCCGAACCATTTTCCCGAAAAATTGATCCCGCTTGTCATCAACAATATCCGGCACGGCAAGCCGCTCCCCATTTACGGCGACGGAAAATACACCCGCGATTGGCTTTGGGTAAAAGATCACGCGACGGCAATCGACACGATTTTTCACAAAGGAAAATCCGGCGAGACCTTTAATATCGGTGGCAACAACGAGTGGAAAAACATCGACCTCGTCCATAAACTTTGCGACATCATGGACGACCTGCTCGGCAACCCGGCGGGCAAATCGCGTGAGCTGATCACTTTCGTGAAAGACCGCCCTGGCCACGACCGCCGCTACGCGATAGATGCCTCGAAGCTTAAAAACGAGCTTGGCTGGGAGCCAAGCATCAAATTCGAGGAAGGTTTCCGGCAGACGGCGCAGTGGTTCTTGGACAACCAAAAATGGCTCGACAGGGTGGTTTCGGGGGAATATTTGACGTTTTATGAAAAGCAGTATTCTTAAGTAGTGTCCAGGTTTGAGTGATGCGGTATTTTAACCTCCTGTACAATGTCAAGCCTACGGCATTACAACCTACTTTGATTTGAATGTAACAAACGTCACTCAAAAATGGACACTACCAAAAACTTCTTCGGTCGCAAAAGTGGTTGTAGTGCCTTGAGTTTCACCGCTCAATTCACCGAAAACTCAGGCCCCAGCCCGCGCAACGCCTGTGCGAGTTCG
>JANOQP010000822.1:0-6628 GCA_031414895.1 Saprospirales bacterium | reverse complement strand
CGCCGCCCGCCGCCGACTGGAGGGGGTCGAACTGCGCCTGCAGCACGTCGATTTTGCCCTCGAGCCGGATATGGTCGTAGGCACTTTTTGCTTTTGCTTGCATGATCTGTGGCATTTTATGGATGACTTTTTTTGATTCCTCGGGGCGAAGTTCGGCAATCTGAAAATAATAAACAAGCAGGTCGTACATGAATGCCCTGCCTTGTTCGGTTGTTTGATAATATTCGCCGAAGGCAAAAATTTTGTGCAGCTCGGTCGACAAATACCGTTTGTCCTTATGGTGTTTCAGGATAATTAGCGCGTTGATCAATGGCGACATCCGAAGTTTTAGGATGCCCTCATCGGTCAGGATGGCCGTGTCGAGCACCAAAAAATCGCCGCCGATGATGAAGTCCACAAAGGCAGGCAGCGCGCCCGGATAATCGGCCTCTTTGGGTTTTTTGATGAACTGTTTTTTGGAGTGGTGGACGAGGATGGGGATGGTCAGGACCGGTTTTTTCTTGGCCACGACCCCCGGCCAGAGGAGGACTTTTTTGAAAAAAACATCGTGTGGCTGGTGGATTTCCCGCATCGGAATTGGGCAGTAAAAAGGTGTTTGTTCAATTTCATGCCCGCAAATCTATTCGGGATACGCTTTTTCGTGGCAAAAACACAAAAAAAATCACCTCGCCACCGTCACATCCCCTTCCCGCATCACGATTGTCCCGTCCGCCAAAACCACTTCCGCGAACCATAAATAGACCCCGTTAGGGCAAGTTTTTCTCCGAAAATAACCGTCCCAGCCAGCCGTGGCCTCGCCGATGGGCAGGTCGTTTTTTGAAAAAACAAGCTCGCCCCAGCGCGACCAAACCGAAAACTGCCGGATTTCGACGCCCAAATCAGCCGGGGCTTTTGGGTAAAAAAAGGCATCGCCGCCGTCGCTCCCCGGCTTGAAAATATTGGGGAAGAACATCGAAAAATCGCGCCGGACGGTGACCGAAAAACCGGATTCCGCCCGGCAGCCGAGCGAATCGAAAGCCGTCAAAACGAACCGCCCGTCGGTCAGGAGCGCGGTTTTCGGCTGCCAACAATCGGGGCAAACACCGGGGCCGGCCCATTCAAAATTGGCGACAAAAAAATCGGCCACCGGGAAAAACTGGACGGAGTCGCCGACAAAGCCCGCCGTGTCCACCCCGGCAAATAGACTCAAAACGGGCGGCGCATCGAGCGTCAAAACGGTGTCCGTTTCGCAGCCCGCCGCATCTTGTATAATTAGGGAAAAATTGCCCGCACCGAGTTTTTCAAAAAGAAAATCTGTGCTAAATGGTTGATTGTCAATGGAATAGACAATTGGCGGCATCCCACCCGAAACCGAATCAACACGCACAAAACCGTTTTTTTCGCCAAAACAAATGGGCGCGGCAGTCTCGATTTTTTCAAAAACGGGGATTCCCCAATCTGGTTTTACCTCGACCGAATCCGCTGAAAAACAGCCCGTTTTTTGGTCAACCACTTTCAAAAAATACGCGCCAGCCTCGCCCGTTTCCGGCTGCGCAAAATCGCCAAAAATTGGGTTTGACCAAATGAAAAGGAGTGAATCTGGTTGGCCCGCCGAGCCGATTTTCACCATTTCGTGAAAACAATCGAGCTGCTGAAACGGGCCGGCATCGGCTGGTGGGTTTGGGTTTATTTTCAATAAAATATTGACCGAATCGGTCGGGCAGGGCGCGGGCGCGACGGTTTTTCGGGTGAAAAAATGGTCGCCGGGCGCGAGGTTTTTCAATAAAAGTTGCCCAATCGGTTGGCTCAAAAAGGGCTTGTCAGTTGCTGAAATTGCCCGCCAAACCCCGCCCGCGTCGCCGCCCGCGATGGTTTTTTCCAGTAAAAAAATGGAATCGAGGCCCGCACATTTTTCAAAAAAGGGCATCGTCGGAAAGCCAGCTTCGACAGGCTCCACGACTTTCAAAACGACCGAATCGGACAGCGGACAGGCCGCGAGCGGCAACGTGTCGTACAAAAAAGCCAGCGTGTAAATACCTGAAAATGAGGCCGTTGCGTCAAAAACATTGCTCAAAATGGTGGCCGTCGAGCCGCTCGGCGCACCCGCGATTTGCCAAACGCCCGGTTCGTTTTTTGCCAAAAAATCAAGCCCAACGAGCGCGAACGGGCGGCAAACAGCTGGCAAGGTGTCGGCCAAAAGGCTCGGGCATTTGCAGTCCGAAACCTCGATTTCGATTGTGTAAATGCTGTCCGCGCACGGGGCGATGGCGGCGGCGGTCGTATATATATAGGTGTACTTTCCGGGCGCGACGTCGGTGAATTCGAGGATCGGGAACTGCCCGGTCGCGCCGGAATTGTCCGCGTCGGCCCAATTTCCGGTCGAGTCGCCGCCCAAAATGAGGTTGTTGAAATTGACCAACGTGGAAATATTGAGGTCGTTTTGGCGGCAAATTTTGAGCGCGGTTGGGCCAATATTGGCGGATGCTTTTTTCCCAAAATTGACCATCGCTGAAAGCCCCGGATGGCTTTCGCAGAACTGGTCGGCCACGGTCAGGAGCGTATAACTTGTTGATAATGAATTATTTACGGGAAATTCAAAAGGCGAACTGGCCGTTGTGAAATTGCTGAAACTGCCTGTTTGATTGTTGAAAACCGTTAGCGAAAAAGGCGGTTCGCCGAACAGGTCGACTGAAAGTTCGACCGCATCGCCGGGGCAGGCCGCGACATCGCCCGCCCAAATCCCGAACGGCTGGCCATGAAAAATAATCGGCTGGCCGGGGCCGATTTTTGTGCAGGAATCCGTCAAAACGGCTAGCCCGTCCGGCCCTGCCAAACCGGTGACGGGCGAGACAAAATAGCCCTGTCCGAGCGTCATTTTCGCCGCGTCGAAGCTGAAAACGGGCGTTTTTTTCTCCAAAATAAGGTTGCCGAGCGCAGCCGATGCGCCCGTGTGAAGGATGAAGGAACGGGCGTGGCCGAGCTGCAAAAATTCTCCAAAAGCGTCGTAACTTGCTGAAAGTGAATCGGTTGTGCAGCCGTGCAAGATTGGGGCGGCCATTTTTCCCGGCACCGAAAACTGGCAGGTGACGGGCGGCGGCGGCGGTTGGGGGCAGGTTTTTTGGGCAAAAAAAGTTTGGTGGCAGCCGTTCCCGTTTTCGATGGAAAAAACCTGCAAGCTGTCGCTCAAAATGGGGCCGCTCAAAAAATGGCTGCCGACCAATTGGCCGCCGGGCATGACCGAAAACGCTCCGGGCCCGCCGCCCGCGACATCAAACTCGACCTGAAAAACCGAGCCGTCGGGGGCGCAGACATAATTTTCGTTTTCAAAAAAAAAGGGCTGGAACGGCGGCTGGATGGTCAATTTTTCGACATCAAAACAGCCGTCGGCGGTCGCGGCGCGGGCCCAAATTTGGCCGGGCTGGCAGATTTTTTGCGCCAAAACCTGTTTTGAAAAATCATTCAAAACCGCGCCCATTGAATCCTGAAAAAACGTGGCCGACCAATCCGAAATGGGCAGTCCGGACGTTTCATTTAAAAATAACTCATTGATAATCATACAGTTGGGCGCGTCGCAGGGCAGTTGAAAACTCGCGGGCTGGAGGTCGGGCGAGGGTTTTATTTTCACAAAAACGGTCGCCACGAGGCTCGTCGGGCAGCTCGAAACTAGTTTCGCGGAGACCGAATGGGCGGTTTTGTTTTTATCGAAAACGACCAAAACGCTGTCGCCCGCCGGGTTGAGCAACTGGTAATTTCCGTTTTCGACCGACCATTCAAAATTGGCCGATGGGCCGCCACCAGAGACCTGAAAAACGGCTGCATTTATTTTTTCACAAAAAAAACCGGGGCCTAAAATTTGGATCGGCGAGGCCGAAATTGGTGCGCCGATCTGTGCATCCCCGGCAAAATCGAGCGTGAAACCAACGCCGTTCCCAGTGATATTGTCCACCAAAAGGCGGTAAATTTTGCCCGCCTCGACGATCAAACCGCTCGAAATTTCGAGGTTTGGCGCGATGCCAAAAGTGCCGAGCGGGTCGTCCGCCGCGCCCGTCGAAAAATACGGCGGCGTGAGCACGAAGCCGACCCAATTGCATTCTGTGACCGTGGCGAGCGGGTCGGCGGGGCAGCCGCCCTCCCAAATTGCCCAGTCAAAATCGGCGGCGAGCGCGTCGGGCGTGATCAGAAAATCAAGTTTTCCGCTGGTTTTTGCCTCAAAAATAAACCAGTGCGACTGATGTTCCGCCGATTGGAAACAGGAATTGGCCATCACGCAATCGTCCGAGCCGGGCTGGCTGACCGACGAAACATGTACCTGATTTTTTGAAAAAAGGGTGTCCGGACGATCGCAATCTTCATGTTGCGCCCGCAAGGCAAAAGTCAAAAGTAAAAAGGCAAAAATTAGGGAACGACGGGCCGACGTGCCGCGAGCAAAAACCATAAAATAGGGCACAAGTTGATTGAGCAAATGGCGGGAGGACATGGGCGGGCGGCTTTGCAAAAGTAGGCTGGGCGGCCTTTTTTCGGTGGATGGATTAGTGGTTTTATGGGAAAATGCGGGATTCCCTTCTGGGAAGGGCAAATGACCGGAAAAAAAACAAATGAAAGGGTGGAAAATTGGCTTGAATGAATACTTTTGCGCTCCGAAATTTAAAAAGTCAGAAATGAACAAGTTACAATTCGTCAATTCGCAGGTTATTGCGCCGACCTATTTCCCCAATTTCGCCCCGGGCGACAATATCATTGTGAACTACAAGATTGTCGAGGGCGACAAAACGCGCGTCCAGGCGTTCAAGGGCGACGTGATCAATATCAAGGGACACGGCAACTGCCGCACCTTTACCGTCCGCAAAATGAGCCACGGCATCGGCGTCGAGCGCGTTTTCCAATATGCAAACCCGAACATCGACGAGATTACTTTGGTGAAAAAAGGCCGGGTGCGCCGCGCCAAGCTCTTTTACCTCCGCGACCTCGTGGGCAAAAAAGCGCGCATCAAAGAAAAAGCGTACAACGCAAAAGACTATATCATCCCCGTCAAACCGGTCGCGCAAGTGGCTGAAACGGTTGCCTCGCAAGTCGAATCGGCAGTTGACCAAATGGACCAAGTCGTCGAGCAAGCAGCTGAAATTGTCGAGAATTAATTTCAAAAGAAATGGGCGAAGTGCAAAACCCGGTTTTGTTCCTTTGCCTGAAGATTCAGTTTCTCATAGTATGTTTGATTTTTCCCTGATTTCGGTTCGCCGGAATTGGGGTTTTTTATTTAATGGCAAAAGTCAAAAGTCAAAAGTGCGGAACAACAGGTTCTCCCATCGTTAATTCACTTTCAAAATAATGCTGAAATGGTCCTCACCCTCACCTTGAACCCCGTTTTGGACAAATCCACGACCGTCGATCGGCTCGTCGCAGAGCAAAAAATGCGCTGCCCAAACCCGCAACTTGCGCCCGGCGGCGGCGGCATCAATGTCTCGCGGGGCATCGCGGAACTGGGCGGCAAGTCCAAAATTTTAGCCACGGCAGGCGGCGCGAACGGGCAGGTCTTGCGACAATTATTGACCGATAAAAAACTGGATTTCGAGCTGGTCGAAACAGTTGCGGCGACCCGCGAGAGCTTTATCGTCACCGATGTCTCGACCAACCACCAATATCGGTTCAACTCGGTCGGTGAGCCGCTTTCCGAAAAAGAGGGCGATGTTTTTTTGAAAAAAATAAAGGAGCTGCGCCCCGAAACTTTGGTCGCCTCTGGCAGTTTGCCCGCTGGGTTGGGAGCCGATTTTTACGAAAAAGTGGCGCGGTTGGCCAACAAGATCGGCTCAAAGTTCATCCTCGACACGTCCGGAGAACCGTTGCGGATGGCGGCCGACGAGGGTGTTTTTTTGTTGAAACCCAATTTGCCGGAGCTTTGCGCACTCGCCGGGGCCGAAACGCTCGAACTCGACGACGTGGACGACGCGGCCCGCTCCATTATTTTATCGGGAAAATGCCAAGTGGTGGTCGTGTCGCTCGGCCCGGGCGGCGCGATGCTCGTCACCCGCGACGCGCACGAACATATCCCGGCGCCGACGGTCAAAAAACGCAGCACCGTCGGCGCGGGCGATTCGATGGTTGCGGGCATGGTCTGGGCCCTGCAATCGGGGCTGGATTTCCGGAAAATGGCCCAATGGGGCGTGGCCTGCGGCTCGGCGGCGACGATGAACCCCGGCGCGGAACTGTTCAAAAAAGCGGACGCAGAGCGGCTTTTTGGGTGGATTTCGAGGAAAAAACCGGAAAAATAACCGAACCATCATTTTTTGGAAAAAAAACTGGCGGGCATTTCTCGCTTTCAAAACACTATCTTTGTCAAAGTTAATCGACGAAAAAAATGAGCCACGCAAGTTTTCCATCCGCCGCCCCGGCCCGCCAATTGCCGAAGCGCAAAGTGCCCGATTTTTTGGTGAAAGAAGAAATTGATGGCGTCCTGTTTTATTACAAGGGCTATCAATCCGTGCTCAACAAAACAAAAACAAGCGAAGAAATCATGGGCTGTTCAGGACTTCAATCCATCATTGTTGAATATTTGCTGGCCACGCTCATCGAATCGGGCGCGCGCAAAACGCATTGGCTGCTCACGAACGAGAGCGGCAACCACCTCGCGCTGCGCACAAACCTCCAATTTGAC
>JANOQP010000821.1:0-5531 GCA_031414895.1 Saprospirales bacterium | reverse complement strand
ATAGGGAGACCAAATTCGCCGACCATTTTTGGGAGCAAAATGTACTCGAATGTTTTTGTGGAAACCAGCTCTTCGCCATTCTCAAAACTTGATTCGTCGGCCATTTTCGACTGTGAAACCTCAAAACCAACTGGCCACGAAAGCACTGGCGGGTTCACCCGTCGGCCATCGCCATTGCCGGTGAGCGTCAATTTTATGGAAACCGCGTCGTCGGTCGTGGCCACATTTTGACTGATCGATGTGGCGAGGGAATAGCTGCCGATGGCGCCGCAAAAATTGGGCGGCACCGGCAGGGGCAGCGGTTTTACTTTGATCCTGACGGTCTCGGTGGTCAAAACCGTCGGCCTCGCTTGGCTGAAAAACCCGCCGAACATCCCGCCGCCGTCCTCGATCACGCCCGCTTGGAGGAGCATCGGTTCGATGTTCAAGACCCCGGTTTGTTGGGGGAAAAGGGCAATTTTTTTCAAGATTTTGCTCAAATATGGTTTCCCGTCGACCATTTCCCGGTGGTCGGAGCGGTCGAATCGTTCGAGGTTTTGGGCAAAAAAGCCGTTGTACTTCGGCTCGTAATTGACCTCGACCCCACTCAAATCACGCCGCGTGAGCATTTTATAGTCGAGCGAAACTTGTTGGCCGAGCCAAATCTCGTTCGCGCCCGGCTCGGCGGAAACCAAGACATCGTCTTGCCTCTCGGCAGCATTCCAGGGCGCGGCGTTCTTTTTTTGGTTTGAATTTTTGGTCGCGCGGCTTTTCACCACGTCAAGTTTGAGCGGCGCGGACTTCATTGTTTTTCCATCTACGACGATGGTCGCCGGGCCAATCTGGAACTGCCCCTCGCGCAACGGCTGGATCAAGTACGACCAAGTTGTGCCGCGTGTGACCGTGCCGTTGAGGATGGTCGTGCTGTTCGAAACGTTCGGGCCATTGACAAGTCGGAAGCCCTCGATCTTCGGCGGCCGGAAACCAGAACCAGCCACGTTTTTCAACGAAAAAGAAAGCTCGACGGAACTGCCCACTATTGCCTGGCGCGTGTCGAGCGAGGCTTCAAAACTGGCCTGAGCGCCCAATTTTTCAACAAAAACAATCGAAAAAAGCCATAGAATAGAAAAAATCAACCTCATATCCGGTATGTCTTGCGCTTCTTTTTAGGTTCGACGGTGGGTTCGGGGAGTTCAAATTGACGGCCAAAAGGACTGCCCAAAAAATCGAACGGGCTTTCTGGGTCTTTCGTGTCCGGCTTTTCGATGATGCCGTCGGGGTTCGGGAAGACCTGCACTTCGACCGGGTCGGTGGTCATTTCGGTGCCGCCGACGGTGACGGTCGCGGACGGGATCACAAAATTTCCCGTGTCGCTCGGCTCGATGAGCCAAGTGAAACTGGTGGTCGCGTCGGTCTTGCCGTTGACCATTTTGATGCTCGACGATTGGTTCGGGCCGCTGACAATATCGAAGCCGGCCCAATCGGGTTTGATGGTCATCCGGGCGTTTTGTGCGCCCTCGACCCGGTACTCGACCTCGACATAATTGCCCAAGAGGATGTCGCGCTGGCTGACGTTGCAGGTGAACTTCTGCGCATTCACCGCAAAAAACGCGGCCAAAAAGAGGCTTGAGAACAGCGTTTTCTTCATGATATAAATGTTCTTTTCAATGGGCAAAAGTAAAGACTTTGCAGGCTTGAACGCCTCCTTTTGAGATTGAACTGTGACAAAATTTTGACATATATTCAGGTTGTACACAATTTCCAAAATTCAATACCTCAAATCCATCACCTCCGAATCCCCCTTCGCCCGTGTCGAGACGATGAAAAACCGACCAAAATCCGCATCATCAATCGGCGGAAATTGATGTTTGCCGCCAGTCACGAAGTCGAGCCAAATCGGGATTGTGTTCGAGTGATGAGCGACGAGGATTTTCCGCCCTCGGTCCTCCTGATATAATTCATTTGATAAAACCATCGGCACGACATCGGCGGGCACGGTCTCAAACGGCGGGTCGAGGTGTTTCCGAACCTCGGCGAGCGTCAGTTGCGTCCTTTTTTTGTTTGAAAAAACGACGCGGCTCACATAAGCATCTTTAAAAATATCGTACAAACGGACAGCCCGCGCCCTTCCTTCAGCGGTCAAATCGGGGTCGTCGCCTCCAGCGCGATTTTTTTCGGCATGCCGGACGAGGTACAAAATGATGGCCGTCGAGTCGTTATAATATGGTATCGCCCGGCTCGTCCCGTCGGTGAAAAGCACGTTACCGTCTTTGGTGATCGACTTGACGAGGACTTCCGTTTTTTTGGGATTTTGGGCGCAATTGCTCAAAAAAGCGATGAAAATTGTCCCGAAAAGGGCGATTTTATTGAATTTCATAAAAACCAGGATGAACGGACGAGGCGATTTTGCCTCCGGGATATTCACAGAAAACGGAGCCGCTGCATCAAAACAGCCTTAAATTGTTCGCCGACCGGAACCGATTGCTTCCCAATTTGGAGAGACGAACCGTCGCCGATGGCCTCGATTTTTTCGAGGTTCACGATATGCGACCGATGTACGCGCATGAACCGCGCGGGCGGCAAGGCCTCCTCGACAGCCTTCATCGTTGAGTGGACGGTGTGCCGTTTTTGTGTTGTTTGAAAAAGTGTGTAATCGCCGAGCGCGGAAACAGCTAGCAATTCGTCGAACGGAATGCGCACCAATTGGTTGTCCGCTCGGACAAAAATCGCCGTTTGGTCGGTTGTTGCGGGCTGATTTTTTTCGCCCGAATTTGCTTTGTCAAAAAGCTCCTTCGCCCGCCGGATGGCCGTGTGAAACCGCGATGGGCTGACTGGTTTAACCAAATAATCAGCCACCCGGAGGTCAAAAGCCTCGACCGCATAATCTCTTTTTGTCGTAATCATGATGGTCAAAGGCGGGTTGTCGAGGCTGTCCAAAAGCTCGATGCCGGAAATCCCGGGCATTTCGACATCCAAAAACAGAAGGTCGATTGGTGTTTTTTCCAGCTCGCTAAAGGCCGCGCCCGCCGATTCGCATTCGGCCTCGATGTTTATGAACGCAACATCTTTTAACAGTTCGCGGAGGGCGAGGCGGGCCATCGGGTTGTCGTCAATGATGAGGCATTTCATAAAATGGTGCTTTTTGTCTGAACGATGATTTTTGGGTTTTTTTTGATTGGCTTGATTTTTAACCTGCTCATAATCAAACCAATCAAAAAAAATCCCAAAAATCATCGTTCGGGCAATGGTTAAAAATCTGCTTCCCGCGCCGCCAAAACCGCCTTTTCCACAATCTGCGAGACCCGTAAAAATTGCTTTTTCAACAAATCTCCCCCCTTTTTTTCATCAGCGGCAAGCTCGATTTGCTCGATTTCGGTGAGTCCGAGCGGGTTCATCCCGACATATGCGGCGGTGCTGCGGAGGTTGTGCGCAATGGTTTTCATTTTTGAAAAATCCTTGGTTTCGATGGCCGCGCCGAGTTCAGAAAGTTCTTTCGGTGCTTGCCTGATAAACATATCGAGCATCTCGCGAACGAAGGCGTGTCGGCCTTTTGAAAGGTCTAAAAGATAATTCAGCGAAAGGATATTTTCCGCTGTAACCCATTCATTGTCAGCGACTTGCATCGTTTTTTCAGAAAAAAAGCGACCCAAAATTGCTTGCAACTCGACCTCCGAAACCGGCTTTTGGAGATAATCATCCATGCCAATCGAGAGACATTTTTCGCGCTCGCCGAGTTGCGCGTAGCCTGTCAAGGCGATAATGGGCAGTCCGTTTTTCAGCTCCGAGCGGATGGCCTGCGTCACCGTGTAGCCGTCCATATCGGGCAATTGGATATCCATCAAAACGGCATCGAAATGTTCGTGGCGGAGTTTCTCGAGGGCTTCTTCGCCCGTTTCGGCTTCGCTCGTTTGGCAGCCTGATTCCCGCAAAAACATAACGGCGAGTTTGCGGTTTAGCGGGTTGTCATCTACCAAAAGCACTTTTTTTGTGGGGAAAATTGCGCGGCTTTCAGTTTCTGTTTTTGTCGCAACTGGTTCATTATCAATCAATTGCGCCGAAACCGCGAACGGTATTTCCACCAAAAAAGTGGTCCCAAAACCGACATGGCTCTCGACGGAAATCCGCCCGCCCATCAATTTAGAAAGCTCCCGGCAAATGGCCAGGCCCAAGCCCACGCCGCCGAGCGCACGGTTTGTGCCGTCCTCCATTTGCTGAAAACGCTCAAAAATAATCGCCTGTTCGGCGGGCGGGATGCCGGGGCCGGTGTCCTTTACCAAAAAACGGAGCATGATTTGGCCTTCCTTTTTTGGGCCAAAATTGGTTTCTGGAATATTTTCAGGTTGCTCAAAAATCTGTTCAGCCATCAAAAAAACGTAGCCCTGCCGGGTGAACTTGACCGCGTTTCCGACCAAATTGGCCAAAATCTGGGTCAATCGCGCTGGGTCGCCGAGCAAGATATCGGGCATGTCGGGCGTGATTTCGACACGGAAGGCGAGCCGTTTTTCCGCCATTTTCAACGAAAAAAGCCGCTCCACGCCGTTCAAAACTTCGCGCAAACTGAACGGCCGCGAGTCAATTCGGAGCATCCCGGCCTCCATTTTCGAGGCATCGAGCAGGTCTTCGAGCAAATGGATGAGGTTGTCGCCCGCCGATTGGATGCCGTCGAGCATTTCGCGCTGTCGGTGGTCGAGCGGGGTCCGGGCGAGCATCTGCGAAAATCCGAGTATCGCGTTGAGCGGCGTGCGGATCTCATGGCTCGCGTCGGCATAAAAATGGTCTTTTGTCTCGGTCAATTGGCGGGCGCGGGCCTCGATTCGCTGCAAATAATTTTTCAGCCGCCGCTCTTTTCTTTTTTGGGAATAACCATAAACCAACCAACCGCTCAAGCTGATGACCAAAAAAACAATCAGATAAATCTCTGAACCAGGCCCAAATCGGTCGAAATTCATGTCATTTCGATTTCAATTTGGTTCCTCAAAATATCGTCCATCGTCTCGCGGCTGCGGATTAGATGGTCTTTTCCGTCCAAAATCAAGACCTCGGCGGGGCGAAAACGCGAATTGTAGTTCGACGACATCATCCAACCATAAGCCCCGGCATTGAAAAAACAGAGCACATCGCCCTCGACAATCTCCGGGATCCGACGGTCGGCGCCAAAAGTGTCGGTCTCGCAAATATTGCCGACGACCGTGTAAATGCGCGGCTTGAATGTCGGCGCGGTCACGTTCACGATCTTGTGATAGGCGCCGTACATCATCGGGCGGATGAGGTGATTGAGGCCCGTGTCGAGGCCCGCGAAAACCGTCGCTGTCGTGTGTTTGACCGTGGTGCAGCGGGCAAAAAAGAAGCCAGCTGGGCTGACCAAAAACTTGCCCGGCTCGAAAACGAGCGACAGGTCGCGGCCATATTCTTTGCAAAATTCGCGGAAGCGTGCGGACATTTTTTCCCCAAATTCCTCAATATCGGTCTCGATATGATCGGGTCGTCGGACGTTTACCTGTTTGATGAACCGACCTCCGCTCTGGACCCCGAACTGGTGCACGAGGTGCTGG
>JANOQP010000820.1:0-1921 GCA_031414895.1 Saprospirales bacterium | reverse complement strand
CCGATCATCGCCAGCGGCAAATATTCGATTGTCCGATAGACAATGGTTTCCGCAAAATGATATCGCAGGTGCGCCGCAAAACCCATCTCCCTGACCGAATGGTGGACCTTGTGGAACTGCCACAAAAAAGGCGACCAGTGCAGCAGCCGGTGCGTGTTCCATTGCACAAAATCGCGCACCAAAAAGAGCAAAAAAAGCTGCCCCCAGCGCGGCCATGAGGCGACGTTCAGGGCCACCAAATTGTCGATGCCGAGGCTGTTTTTCAGAAAATCATTGAACATTTTGACAAAAACATCCGAAAATGCGGCATACCCGACCAGCCCGAACAGGAAGAAATTGAAGAACATATAAAACGTGTCGAGCCAAAAATCCTCCCGCAAAACGGGCTGGTCTTTTCGCCACGGGAACAGCAGTTCGAGCGCATAGACGAGGGCCGAAATGGCGATCAGCCAGTAAAAGAAGTTGCCCCAATGCGGGTTCAAAACCTCGTGGGCGAGGTAATTCGCATAGCCGAAAAAGCTGTCCCTGAAAGTCTGGAAATACATCAATGCGGCAGTTTTTCACGAAAGAAACCATAGGCCCACGTCCCGGCGATCGCCGAAAAAAGGGTGACGACAACCGCCAAAAAACCGCTCCCGATCTGGGCAAAAAGCGGCCCCGGGCAGGCCCCCGTGATGGCCCAGCCGAAGCCGAAGATCAGGCCGCCGAAGACTTGCCCACGGTGGAATTTTTTGTCGCAAAACTCGATGGCCTCGCCGCGCAACGTCTTGATTTTCAACCTTTTAATGAGCTGGATGGAGACAATCCCGACGACGACCGCCGTGCCGATGATGCCGTACATATGGAACGAACCGAGGCGGAACATCTCCTGGATCCGGAACCAAGAAACGATCTCCGATTTGATGGCAACGATGCCAAAAAGGGCACCGACGACGGCGTATTTCAGGTTGTGCCAAAAGGGCGGGGAGGCGTCTGTTTCGGGGCTGCAATCCGGGTCGAGGGAGCGGACTTCGTGGTCGGTGTTTTCGTTCATTTTTGTTGTGCTCATTTTTTTTAAATTCAAGGTTCAGAACAGTTTAAACAACAACGGCAGCCCAAAATGGGTCATCAAAAAACCGCCCGCCATGAACGAAACGGTCGCCACGAGCGATGGCCATTGCAGGTTTGCCAGCCCCGAAATGGCGTGGCCGCTCGTGCAGCCGCCTCCATAGCGGGTGCCGAAACCGACCAAAAATCCGCCTATGACCATGAAAACCAGCCCTTTCAACGTGAAAATCTGATCCACCCCAAAAAGGTCGGCGGGCATGGCGGCCGAAAAATCGGTCACGCCGAGTGCCTGCAGATCCGCTTTCGTATCCGCAGCGACCTGAAACGTGTTCGGGTCGGCCAAAAAATGTCCGGCGATGAATGCCCCGGCCAGCACGCCGCCGATGAAAATGAGGTTCCACGATTCTTTTTTCCAGTCATATTTGAAAAAAGGGATCCCAGCGGGCAGGCAGGCGGCGCAGATATGGCGCAGGTTGGCCGAGATGCCGAAGGTTTTGTTGCCCAAAATGAGGAGGGCGGGGACGGTCAGGCCGATGAGGAGGCCGGCGATGGGCCAAGGCCAGGGTTGGGAGAGGAAGTCGAGCATGGTTCAGGTTTGAGTTTAAAAAAATGGGTTTTGGCGGTTGCAATCAACGGAAACCGCATCAATTATGGCCACAAATAACCGATAAATTTTTCATGCAAAAAATGGGCAGGGGAGCGGCGCGGGCATGGGATTATTCCGTGCTTTCGTGGTACTTTTCGTGGAATTATGGGTTAGCTGGTCTTTGTCAGCCCTTTTTTTGAAATTAAAATCAAGGGCCAACCAAACCGACATTGCCATCTCCCTAAATTTTTTCATCTGTTCCGGATTTAAAAAAAACGACCCGCAATC
>JANOQP010000819.1:0-11709 GCA_031414895.1 Saprospirales bacterium | reverse complement strand
AAACCGGAAAGGCATGGAAGCGCAGGTCAAAGACCTGCCAACAAAACGTATCGGGTCAAAAGACCCTCACGAGCCACCCTCACGAGCGGCCCACGATAAAAGCACGGGCTACCGGTTAATTTTTTCAAGGATTCGGTTTTGAAATACCATTAATCGGTTAGGTTTGCCTGAAAAACAAACCATGACACGCTACAAAATCCGTGACCCACATGGCCTCAATTTCCTGACCCTGACCATCGTTGATTGGGTGGATGTGTTCATCCGCAAGCGTTACAAGGACATAGTTATCGAGAGCCTCCGTTTCTGCCAAGAGCAAAAAGGCCTTGAAATTGCGGGATATGTCATCATGTCGAGCCATATTCATTTGATAGCCCGCGCAAGCGGTCGGCAAACGATGTCCGAAGTCCTGCGCGATTTCAAAAAATTCACGGCCAAGCAAATCCTGAACGAAATCGAGAACGGCGGCTACGAAAGCCGCCGGGAATGGATGATGCACCGATTCGCGTTCTGGGGCCAGGGGCAAACCGACCGGGCCTTCCAATTTTGGCAATCCGACAACCATCCCATCGAAATTTACTCTCTGCCAGTCGCCATCCAAAAACTGCAATACATCCACGACAATCCGGTCGTCGAAGGCTTCGTGGCTGAATCCGCAGATTATCTGTACAGTTCAGCATCCAATTATTTTCATGGAAAAGGATTGCTTGAAATAGCATTGATAGATATGCCGATTTCAATGGTAGGCTATTTGCCCGGCGGTTTTTCGTGAGGTTGTGTGTGTGCCCGCTGGCTGGCCGCTCGTGCGGGTCTTTTGCCCCGATACGTATCGTTGGCAGGTCTTTGACCTGCGGTAAAAACCGCTCGGGCCGGGAAGCTGGATATCAGCCGCTCCCGAGGCCTCGGGCACGACGAAGGTGTTCAGCCAAGCCGCCATCCAAGCGAAAAGCGACCACTTGCTCGGCCTGAAAGAGAACGTCATCGTCGGGAAACGGATACCTGCGGGGACCGGGATGCGGCAGTATGATAGGATTCAGCTTGTCGGCGAGGCGGAGACGCGGCGGAGGCAGGAGGCTTCTTTGGAGGATGAGGATTGATTTCTCGGCTTCTTTTTGGGGAAAATAAAGGGCAAAACTTCTGGGGGACTGGGGGTTTTGCCTTTTTTTTGGAGCTATCATAGAAATACTACGCCAAAACTGGTGGTTGTGGACAGCCCAATTAAATTTACCTTTATAAATATTTGATATGGAAATCCTCATTCAGCCTTATACCCAATCTACTTTTGGCAAAGCCTTGAACAGCACTTTGTTGGGCGAATCGGGCGAGTTTCAAATTTTTTCAACCGCCGTCGCTTTCGTAAAATCCTCCGGTGTCCGGCACATCGAAGAAGGCTTGAAAATCTTTTTTCAAAAAGGTGGCAAGTGCCTTTTTGTCGCCGGGATTGACCGACAGGGCACTTCACACGAAGGCCTGGAAAGCCTCCTGAATCTTATTGGCGAAAACGGCGAACTGTTCATCAACTACTGCGCCGATGCTTGGGTAACCTTTCACCCAAAAGTCTATTTCTTTGAAAATCAAGAAAATGCCTTGCTTTTTGTTGGCTCTGGCAACTTGACGGAAGGTGGGCTGTACCTCAACGACGAGGCTTTTTTTGATTGTAAAATTGGATTTCAAACTCGCCCCAGACGCTGAACTGGCAGCGCAAGTCCGCGAGATTTTTCAGCAATGGAAAAGCGGGAACGGGTTGCAGGTAGACGACACCCTTTTGAAACGGCTGTTGGAGGCGGAATTGACTGTTTTGGAAAAAATCCCTGTCGGGGAAACAGACAGCTCGGAAGAGGCCGACGCCCGACCGGAAAAAACAAAAAAAACGCGAACCATCAATCCTGATGGACTTTTTCAACGCTCGGTAAAGCCGCGACTTGCACCAAAAAAAATCAGAGCCATAACCAAAATGCAACTTTCGAAAAAGGTTGAAATTTTGAAACAAACGCCCGATTCAGAACCGGTTGAAGAATCGGTGACCGCCACCGGCTTCGTGATGATTTTGCAAAATACCGATATGGGCAGGGGGCAGAAAACAAAAGGGGCAAGCGCACGCTCACCGGAAATTTTTATCCCACTGGCCGCGCGAAACTTCTTCCCCGAATTTTGGGGTTGGCAGGAACGGTTTGCGGAAGACCCAACAAAGCCCGGAAAATTTGACCGCTGGAAAGTACCCTGTCGATTGGGCGGCGAAATCATCGAAATCAACATGATGACATGGCCTGTCAAACACGATTTTCGGCTTCGGAGCCAGCGGTTGCGGAGTGCAGGCAGCCCGGGCGATATCCTCCGGCTTGAAAGAACCGGCCCGGAATCCGGCTTTGACTATTATGTGGAAATCATCCCGCAAGGCACAAGCGCGTTTGAGCAATACAGTGAATTGTGTAAAGAGAAAGTCCACAATTCCCTAAAACGCTGGGGCTACTACGGTTTTTGAAAGAACAAAATCGTCTCCGCGCTGCCCGTGTTTTTGCTGAAAATATCACGCGACACGAGCATTTCCATTGAAAGCGATTCCGTCCAGCGGAAGCCGCTTTTTTCCGCCAATTGACCCAAAAGGTGGTCGGTCGGGATTTCAACTTTTTCGCCCCCCGCAATCGTGTGGTTGTTGCCGACCACAAAAAATGCCATGCCACCGGGTTTGAGCGCGTGAAAACCGGCATCCAGTACCGAGCGCATGTCCAAAAAATATTTTGCCAACAGCGCGGGCAGGTTTTTGCGCCGGAAACCGACCTCGTGCGCGGCGTTCAAGCGTTCGATTTTTTCAATCAATCCGACCGTTTCCGGGGAAAGTTTGTCTTGATTTTTTCGAAAATCAGCCCAGTAGTTTTTGTACCGCCCGGCGGTGATTTCGCGGTTGCCAATCATCCGGTAATCGGTTTGGCGGTGTTCGGGGCGGGAAATAAGATTAAAAAAACAAAGGCTCAATCGGTCAGTGTCCAAATACGGCAAGGCGGTCGCGTAGGGCGGCGAGGTGATGATGCAGTCCGTTTTGCCCGCCAACAGGTCTGGGTATGTTGAAAAATCCCGCGCATCGCCGAGGCTGATTTGTGCATCGCCGAGATGTTCGGGCGCGATTTCGAGCGTGAGGGCAAGAATGGATTTCAGTGCAGTTTCGGTTTCGTGCAAAAAAACCGCCCGCAGGTCGTCGGGGAAGATTTTGGTCTTGTCCAAACGAACCCGGAGGTCGCTGTCCTTTTGCCACGAAACCCGCCGGAGGAGGTTGCTAAGCGTCACTTTCAGGAAATCGGTAAAAACGGGCGGGCCTGTTTTTTCAATCACGAACATGATTTGTCCCAATTGGTGGAGCACCTCCGGTGCGAACCAATCTGCCAGATACGCGGCATTTTTGTGGTCAATTGTTTTGAAATAAGCATCCGGGCAGTTTTCAGCCGATGCAAAATCACGCTTGAACAGTTGCCAAAATTGCTCGATCTCGGCGGGCGGAACTTGTAAAATGTCGCATTTCACGCGACTGACCAGCACCGAAAGCGGGTTCATATCCAGCCCAAAAGCGCGGCAGCCGAGCATGGCCGCTTCCACCAAAGTTGTCCCGCTGCCGCACATCGGGTCGAGGATTTTCGCCCCCGGTTGCGCCCCCGCTATGTTGAGCAATGAGCGAACCAATTGGGGGAAAAATTTGCCCCGATACTCATGGATTCCATGCGAACCATAGCGCAAACTGCGGCGGTTTGGCTTCGGGATACTGCCGTTGAAAGGCAAAACCTCTTTCAATATTTCCGGGGCGAACCGACCTTTTGACACCTGCCCCGTCGCCTCGAAGCGCAATTGGCGGGTAAATTCATGCCCGTTTCCGTTGTTTGCAGCACCGATTTCTTCCCAATAGGCAAGCCTTTGTTGGAGCAAACCAACGGGCGCGGCGGCATCGAGCAAAAAATGGTGCCTTGAAATGGTCCCGTTTTGGTACGGCACGGGTTCCTGCGCTGCAAGTGCAGATAATTCGCGCAGGGCAAGCACCCGCTCAAATGGCTGGATGTACGGTTTTATGTAGCAGTTGACGGTGTTTTTTATCGTGTTCATCGGTGCTTGTTTTGTAGAATGACAAGGTGTTCATCCCGGATTTTACCAATCACTGGATTGAACGATTTTTTGGTGTCCTGCAATCGCCGCGACTTGTTCAGTTCCAATTGAAAGCCGTTTTCCAATGCCGTTTCAATCAAAATCTGGTCGTTCTCGATTGTTTTGCCGTCCAAAGTTGAATCGCCGATGACAAAAACGGCATAGCCACCGGTTCGGACGCGCCCGGAAAGCCAGGCCATGATGCGCTCAAATTCCCGACGAAAGGTTGCTTCAGTCGCTTTATTGCGGCCTTTGCTACTGTATTTTCGGTGGCTGCCGATTTCTTCCTCTTTGAATTTGGGCTGGTTCATGTCCAACCAAAGCATCCGAGAGCGGTGGTAAAGATGATAACTGAAAGCGTTCGGATATGGTGGTGAACAAACGACCAAGTCAACCTGCGGGACATCGGGCGTTTCCAAAATATTGGCGTTCAAAATCTGGACGCGGAGTTTTGGGTCTACCTCCTGCCCCAATTCAAAGCATCGTTGCGCGGCGTTTATGAGGGCTTTTCCAAACAAAACCAGTGCGTCGCCGGGTCGTTGCCGCTTTTCCCTGCGGACGTACCGCGTGTCGGAATCCTGATTTGAAATGGTGACAATAATGGACGAAAACGCGGTCAATGCCACGCCGCGGAGTTTTTCGGATGGCATGGACAGGCACTTGCCTTTAATAAAGGCCAGTTCCCGAACCACGAAATCTTTGAACCAAAGGTCTATTCCGTCGAAAACAGGGATAAAGGCCTCGCCCGAATCCAACGAATAATCGTTGAACATTCCCAGTGTCCCTGCCCGTAAATCGCCGCCGATTGCTGCCATTTCCTGACCAAAGTTTTGCAAAAAAGCCATTTCATGCTCGTCCAGCAAAGTCGTTTTGGCTTTTGAAATAAGACAAGCGAGCGGGTTGGCATCCACCCCTACGGCATGACATTCCAAACGAAGGGCTTCTACAAGGGTCGTTCCGCTGCCGCAAAACGGGTCGAGCACCGTGTCGCCCGCCGAGGCAAGTTCGCGGATGATTGTACGGGGGATTTGCGGGATGTATTTTGCTGGATAAGGATGAATTGAATGTGTTAGGTAGCCAGTTTTTGCCGAATCAAAGTTGAAATCAGTCGCCTCCAATTTTGAAATTCGAGGCGGCTGCGGGGCAGTCTTTCGATAATCTGGCGGTTCGGATTCGCGCAAAACCAAAGCGTCGGCGGTTTTTTCCTGTTTTGCGTATCCGACGATTTGCTGGTTTTCCGCTTCGGAAAAAATGCGCCAGCCATTTCGGTCACGAGCGGGTTCCGACACTTTGCCTTCCCGAAGCCATCGCAAAAGGGTGTCTTTATGAACGCCTGCGTTCTCCGCTATTTCTTGGGTTGTGTAGGATTGTACCATTTTATAGTATCTGCAAGTAGGGGCAAATATATGTAGAGCAATCATTCGCAACCAATTTTTTTTTGGCCTTTGTTGGCACCCGCTGGTTCTGGGTGTTCGCTCGGCGGTCGCTCGTGCGGGTCTTTTTGGCCTTTGTTGGCGTCCGTCAAACCCGCTGGTTCTGGGTGTTCCCGCTGGCAGGTAGCCCCGCTGGTTCTGGGTGTTCCCGCTGGCGGTCGCTCGTGCGGGTCTTTTGACCCGATACGGCTCGTTATCAGGTCTTCGCCCTGCGCTAAAAACCGAAAAGGCATGGAAGCGCAGGCCAGGGCTCCGGATTGTCGGCGGCGGCCAATTTCGGCGCTCGGAACTTCCGGTCGAAGCCCAGTTTGCGCCCATCATGGGCATTTTGCCGACCGATTTTGACGGCGACGGATTGCCCGACCTGCTCTTGACCGGCAACCTTTTCGGCATGGAACTCTTGCAGGGACCTGCCGACGCACTCGCGGACTTGGCCCTGAAAAACATGGGCGACGATGATTTTACCAAAAATATGTTGTTGAAGGCGGTTCGGGAATTTGACGGATAGCCTCTCCAAAATAAAAAAGCCCTCCAAACACGCACCGCGATTTGGAAGGCTTTTTTTTATTTCAAAAAGAAAGATGCCGATCAGATCCGCACCAATTTCACCTGAACGCCCAACGCCCCGTCGATTTCGGTTTGGATGAAATAAACGCCCTTCTCCCAATTTTTTCCAACAAAAACAGCCTTTTCAGCCGGGGAAACTTCCCGTTGCTCGATCGCCCGGCCAGTCAGGTCAAAAACGCGGAGGGTGATTAGCTTGGCATTTTCCGGCAGGGAAAGGTTGATTTTTGCCTCGTCCATGAACGGGTTTGGGGCAATGGACAGGATGGTTTTTTCCGAAAAAACATCGCCCGTGCCGACGGTCTCTTTTTCGCCGACCCAAAATCCGTCGATCCCGGCCTCGACCAAATGGCCCGGCGCATCGTCGCCGGAGCGGAAACGGACGCTCATTATATCGGTCGGCGCGAGCAGGCTTTTTACTGCGATCGAGTCCGAAAACTGCCAGCCGTTTTGCGAAAGGTTGCTCGTGAAAAGCAGGGCCTCGGTGATGCCGTTGGAGATCCATGCCTCGATTTTATCGTTCGGCGTGCCTTGTCCGCCCGCGTTGAAAAACCAAAAATGGAAGCTCACAGCCGGGTTTTGCAACGTCGTGAGGTTCATCAGCGGGGAAAAAAGCTGAATCTCGCCGCCGTCGATATCATTGGAAGAGGCCGACCCGGACGAGTTCCCGGAAATATAACAGAGGTCGCCGAGGTCGTTTGGCAAGTCATTTTCTGGATTGGCGAGGCTGCCGCCGTTGGAGGTGCCAATCGGTTCTTCGCGGACAAATGCGCCGGTGGTTGCCGTGGCCGAGGTCGTCCAACCGAGGTCGGCAAAAAAGTCGTCCTGATAGCCAGCGGAAAATTCGACCACGAGGTTCGTGGCGGGCAGGGTGGTGGAGAAGCTCGCATGGCGAAAGCCCCATTTTCCACCAAAAACGTCATACGCACCTGCCGAAATGCCCGAAACCGTGAAGTCGCCATTGGCATCTGCGATGGCTTCATAAACGCCATTGGCATTTTGGAAGACCACTTTCGCGCCCTCGACCGGGGTGTTCGTGCCTTTCACGACGGCCTTTCCGACGATGGTAAGTTCGGGCTGCATGGCCACGTCAAGTATGGTCACTTGCCCAGCGGCGAGGGTGACGGAATGTGTTTGGCTGATGAAACCGGATTTTGAAAAAGTGGCGATATAGGTCCCCGGATCGGCGCAACCGGTGCCGTAAATGCCCGAGTTTCGCGATTTTTCGGCCTGCACATTGGCAGCGGAAAGGGTGATATTGACCGCGCCGAGCGGGTTGGTCGTTGTGGCGTTCGTGCATTTTCCCTCCAAAAAACAGGCAGATTTCCACTCCGGGGTCAAAACAAAAAGACCCTCGTCGATGCCGGAACAGACCAAATTGCCGCTCGGCAAAAAGGGATAAACGCCCCAAGTGCCCTCAAAACCGCCGCCCGAACCAGCGTACATGTCAAACCGCGCGACCTCCACGAGGTTCCACGGGCGGCTGCAATCCACGACGCTCACGCCGTCCGTGTACCAGGAAGTGACCGCCCATTGACCAGCGACCACATGCGTGTTGTGGACGATGGACCCGCTGCCGGGCGTGGTTTGGAAGCGGTCGACCTCGACAATATTATTTATATCGTTGATGTCATAACTGGCCAAAAAACTGCCGCCCACTTCATCGGTCGTTAGCATATGCTTTCCATCGCCCGTCGGCCAGCAGTTGTGGGTGAAATTTCCGGGCGTGTGCGTCGTCGCGAGCAGCACCGGGTTCGCTTTGTCGGTGAAATCGATGACCGAAAAATAGCCTGCATAAATATGCGAACCGTACAAAATATCATTGTCCACATAACCGTCGTGGATATAGCTCGCCTCCCATTTTCCGAGATAAACGGGCGCCATCGGGTCGTTGATGTCCACCACGATGTCGCCCGCCAAGTTCGAGCCGAAAAGGTGGGCAAAACCGAGTGTCGTGTCGATGTGCAGCGCGTGGATGCTGCCCAATGTCCCGGCGATTGCGCCGTCCCCTTTATAAATGGTGTATGGAACCGTTGTGTTCGGCAGGCCCGAAAGGTCCACGATTTGGAGGCCGGTGCCGTCCGCCTCGGTGGTGACGTAGGCGTGGTTTTTAAAGACCTTGATCTCTTTCCTAAGGTTGTCCGGCCCCGGGTTCTGGGCGATAAGGGCCGGCGCGTCCGCGTCGGTCACGTCAACGATCCGCATGCCCTTTGAGCAGCCGACGAGGGCATATTCGCGCCCGTTTTGGGCGTAGCCGCAAATATTTGCGCAGGTCTCGCCCGGATATTGGGTCTGCGAACGCTGCACGAGGTTGTAATCCTGCGCCATCAGGCCGTTGGTTGCGCAGAGAAAAGAAAGGACGAGTAAGATTTTATTCATTATAATAAAGGTGTTGGTTTAAAAATAAGCACAAGTTTTTGCGCCGAACGGACGCCGCGCAAAGCTAATTCGCCGCGCCGTGCTTCACCCTTTCCGATCCACAATCGCCACCGTGATCCGGCTAACACAGGACAATTTCCCGGATTCGTCATGGATCTCGATGTTCCAAACATGGATATTCCGCCCCGTGCGCACCGCCCGAACCGTCCCGACGACCGCGCCGCCTTCTGGCACGCTTGCTAAATGGTTGGCATTGATCTCGACGCCGACGGGCATTTTGCCGGAGCCTTTTTCGAGCATCAAATTGGAGGCATAGCTGCCGAGCGTTTCGGCCAAAACGACGTTCGCACCGCCGTGCAAAATCCGGAACGGTTGGACGTGCCGCGCATCGACGGGCATCCGCGCCCGCAGAAAATCATCGCCGACCTCGATGAGTTCGATGCCGAGCGTTTCGTTGAGCGTGTTTTTTGAAAAACGGTTGACCGTCGCGAGGTCGGGGATTTGTTTCCAGATCATGTTTTTTTTGATCGCAAAGGACATAAACGATTGGCAAAATGCACCACTAAAAAACTTTGTTTCCTTCGCGGAACCTTTGTGGCCTTTGTGGTTGCCGAACTATCTTTCCGCCGAAAACTTCCAATTCTTTTTTATGAAAAAACACGTCCTCCTTTTCCTCAACCTGTTGATTGTCAATCTTTTAGCTGCGCAAAATGCTGCGATTTCCGGCTCCGTCACCGACGCAAAAACGGGCGAACCGCTCATCGGCGCGTCCATCAAAAGCGGCCAGGCCGGCACCGTCACGGGCCTCGACGGCAAATACAGGCTCGCGCTCCCAGCGGGCGAACTGCGCATCGAATGTTCGTTCACGGGCTTCGACCCGATAACGGAAAAAATCAGCCTCGCCCCCGGCGAAAACCGGACGATCGACTTTTCGATTGCCGAGGCCGAGAACATCCTCCAAACAGCGACCGTCACCGCAGGGAAATACGACAAACCGCTCGCCGAAGTGACCGTTTCGCTCGAAGTCGTGAAGCCAAAATTGATAGAAAGCATCAACGCGACCTCCGTGGATGCCGTTTTGGACAAGGTCCCCGGCGTTTCGATGATCGATGGGCAGGCCAATATCCGGGGCGGATCGGGCTATTCTTACGGCGCGGGCAGCCGTGTTTTGTTGCTCATCGACGACCTGCCCGCGCTCCAAGCCGACGCGGGATTGGCCAACTGGTCTGATATCGCCGTCGAAAACATCGCCCAGATCGAGGTCTTGAAGGGCGCGGCCTCCGCACTTTACGGTTCGTCGGCGATGAACGGCATCATCAATATCCGGACCGCCTACGCGAAGTCGAAACCGGAGACGAACGCGGCGATTTTTTACCAGTTTTTTGACGAGCCAAAGGATAAATCACAAATTTGGTGGGGGAAAGAGGATTCGTGGACGCATACTGCCGACGACAGTTTTTTGGTCGAACGGCCATTTTCGACGGGCGTTTCGTTTGCCCATCGGCAAAAATTCGGTAAATTGGACGTGACCTTCGGCAGTTTCGGGCTCTTCGCCAATTCCATCAACCGGGACAGTTATCGGAGATATGGCCGCGTCACGCCCAATTTTCGCTATCGCGTAAATGACCGCCTCACGCTCGGGCTGAACACCAATTTCAATTTCGGGAAAAGCGGGTCTTTTTTCCTTTGGGCCGGCAACGAGGGCCAAAAAATACACGAGGCGGGCCTCAATTCCGCCAATACTTCCATCGGTCGGCTGCGCTACACCATCGACCCGTCGGTGCTTTATTTGGATAAATTTGGCAACCGCCACAAACTTTTGGGCCGCCATTATTCCATCAAAAACAAGAACGCGGAGAACCGTGCGAACAAATCGAGGAGCAATTATGGCGAGTACCAATTTCAGCGCAACATCGAATCCGCCCACCTCGTCATCACGGCGGGCGCGGTCGCGACGGTCTCCAAGATCAGCGCACGGCTTTACGGCGACACCACCTATTCCGCCAAAAACTACGCGACCTACCTCCAACTCGACCAAAAAGTGGGTAACCGCCTCAATATTTCTGCTGGCGTTCGCTACGAAAAATTCGTCCTCACCAGCCCCGAATATTTTAGCACGACCGTTATGAGCGGCAAGGACACGGCCTTCGTCCGACAGGACACGGTGCCGGGCGGACTCGTCGAGGAGAGCAAGCCCGTGTTCCGCATCGGACTCAATTACCGTGTCGGCCAGGCCACTTATTTTCGGGCATCGTGGGGGCAGGGCTACCGTTTCCCGACGGTCGCGGAGAAGTTTATCACGACCGATTTTGGCCTCGCCAGTGTGCTGCCGAATTCAAAACTTACCTTCGAAACGGGCTGGTCTGCGGAGATCGGCGTCAAACAGGGCTTTAAAATAAGCGATTGGCGTGGCTACGTTGACCTCGCCGCGTTTGTCACGGAATACACGAACATGGTGGAGTTCACCTTCGCGATCCTGCCGTTCGACCCTAAATATGGCTTCGGCCTCGTCCCCGCTTTTTCGTCCCAAAATGTCGGCAACACCCGCATCACCGGGCAAGAAATCAGCATCGCCGGGCAGGGAAAACTCTTCGGCCTGCCCACTTCGCTGCTCACGGGCTACACGCGCATCGACCCGAAATTCCGCAATTGGAACCCGGCGGACACGGTTTCGTCGTCCGTCAATTACAATGTTTTGAAATACCGTTTCAGGCACACCGTGAAAGTGGACGCGGAGACCGAATGGAAAAAACTGTCCGTCGGCGCGGCGTTCAACTTCAATTCTGAAATGGAGGCCATCGACCGCGTTTTCGAGTTTTTCATCCCCGGTGTCGGCGCATTTCGCAAAAAACACGACAACGGCTATCGCCTTTTTAGCGCACGCATCGGTTATCAATTGACCAAAAATTTCAAGATCTCCGCCCTCGGAAGCAATCTTTTCAACGTGGAATATTCCGAGCGGCCCGGTATTTTGGAGGCGCAGCGGAATTTTACGGTCAGGCTTGACGGGAAATTTTGAAATCGGTTATTGTCTGAACTGCCTTTTTGAAATTCGTAATCCCCTTCAAGACCACCAAAAGTGCGATCGGGATGGCCGCGACTGGCAGTTCCTGCGGCATGAATTTCCAAAAAACGAGCATCAGTGCTGCCAAGATGGTGGCCAAAATGGCATGGTATTCCGCGACGCTCGACCGGGCTTTTTTCCAAAAAA
>JANOQP010000818.1:0-4040 GCA_031414895.1 Saprospirales bacterium | reverse complement strand
TTTTTTTCTTTGGGGAACCCCCAACTTTACAAAATCCCCAATTTCTTTTTCACCAGCGGCATCAGGTCCTCCGAGTCCATCGCGAAAAGCGTCGCGCCGGTGCTGGTGTCGAAAATCATGGCAAAAGCACCCTCTTTTCCGACGGCCTTAATGGCGATATCGACCTTGGTGAGGATCGGGTCGAGGAGCTGTTGGCGGCGCAAATTGGTGATCTCTTGCTGGCTTTGCTCGAATTGTTGGCCCTCGCTCTGCATTTTTTGGAGGTCGGTCTCGCGGGCCTGGGCTTGGAGCGGGGTCAAGGTGCCAGCGGCAACATCCTTTTGATAGGCTTCGACGGCGGCCTGAAAGTTTTTGCCCATCGCGTCGCGGCGTGCGCCCATCAACTCGCCGAACATTTTCAAAGAATCGTTGGCGAGTTTCACTTCGGGCATCAATTCCAGCAGGTTGCCAGAGTTGAGGTGGCCGAACTTCTGCTGCGCAGATGCCGAAAACGGGACCGCCAAAAAGAGGCCGACGGCCAAAAAGAACAAATTGAATCGTGCATTCATGTGCTGAAATAATGTAATTTTCGTTAAAGAATCTGGGGCAAAAGTAATCAAGCGATTTTTTGGGCGCGTTTTTGGGCCGTTATAGTTTTGCAAAATGCCCCGCTGCACCGTCGAACATTGCTTTTGTGGAAAACAAAAAAGGCCGGGCAACATTCCGAGGTCGGGGGTGCGTCGCTCAACTGGAAGAAAAACGACATCCCGACTACATTCCGACTACATCTTTTGAGCCAATCGGGGCAAAAAAACTACATCAAAACCACATCATTCGAACTTGTATGGACAATTTGGCAGGGCAATCTTTGCTCTGCCGGAGAGGGCGTTCAACGACATTGTTTGTTTTCCAAAAACAGGCCTTTCACGAAAACTTAATCTGCGCCCCACCTCATTTACCATACTTTTAGCAAACCCAAAACACCACTTTTCCAAATCTATTTTTCACCATTTAAACACTTTTCGATTATGAAAAAGCTGTTTTTTCTTCTCTTGCCGCTCTTGGCGGCGGGGTGGCTCGTGTTCTACACGAGCTGCGACATTATTGACGACGAGGGCTACAAGCCCAAACCGCCCGCGGGCCTCGTCCTTGAACATGGAACCGAAAAGCCCATTTCCGGTGCAAGGGTTTCCTTGCAGGAATATGAAGGCGAGCTTTTGGGTGCGCACAGTTTCACCGAAATTGATTACCAGTTCACCAACGAAGATGGGGCATATGATTTTGACCGCCCCGGCTTTTTGGTGACCGCGACAAAGGAAAGCTACTTTACAGATGACCAAACGGGCAAACCCGTGCTCGGCGGCTCGGAGAGGAATACGGATATTCACTTATACGCGCACGCTTGGCTCAAAGTAACCTTAAAAAATCAAAGTGGTGCTTACGGAATAACTGTGCCCGGCGAAACAGTGCTCCATACCGGCAAATTATTGACAATTTCGGCCAACGAATCGGAGGAAATTGTGCTCTTTCGAGAAGGAAATGTCGACAAAAGGTACATGTTTTCAGTAATACCTATTGAAGGGCAACTCGCGTCCCAAGATTTATCAAGTTTGACCGTTGAAAAAAGCAATGGCGATAAGATTGCACTGACTTTGGACAACTGCGTGAACCCATGTTTTGGGTTGAATTTGCCCGGCCATGACACCACATCAATAACCATCACCTACTAAATCACAACAACATGAAACCAGTAATCATTTTTCTTATTACGCTTTTTTCTATATGGGGGGGGTAAATGCCCAAGATTGCCCTTCGTGTTCCAGCAATTGCCCGGATGATGTCCGGTACAGCAACGCTGCAATCCGGTTGACGCCCGCTGCGCTCGTTTTTAAATTGTGCAAACCCTATGCGATCCATTCGGACCTTACCTTCAAGTTCAACGGCCAGTTTAATACGTCCCCAAGCCAGTCTACTTTTATCAATTGGGGCGATGGCTCGCCCGAAGTTTCAGTTGGCCCAGACCAAGAACTGTTCCACCTATTTCCTGTACCGACGCCAAGCAACGGAGCAACTTTCACCGTGACGGTAAAAATCAAGGAGCAAGGTTTTGCGGACATCGTTGCAACGCAACAAATAGTCATCAAACCGACCTTTGCTTCCAATGTAGGCGGGTTTTCAATGCCCGATGAGATTTGGCCGATTGGTTCTTCCGCAACGTTCACCCCGCCAGTTCCTGCGGCTTTCCCTGCGGGCAGCCCCTTTTTAACGAATACGGTCGGCTCCGCGCATGCGTACATCAAGTTTGCACCAGCGCACAACGGCAAATTGCTCAAACCATTGATTTTCGTGGACGGGATTGATTTCGGCACGAAGGCTTATACCCGTGACGGCGTTACCATTCGCCACGGGAGTACCGGCTGGGACGTGTTGATGATGGGCAACTATGATTCCGAGCCCAACAGTTTTGACGTGGCAACATCAGAACTGAAAGAATACCCAACAGCTTTCAACACATTTATGTCTTCGCCCAACGATTACGACGTGATTTTCCTCGACTTCGCAAGCGGAACGGACTATATCCAAAAAAATGGTCTGCTCCTTGTGGAGCTTATAAAACAGGTGAATGCCCGAAAAAGAGCGGACGCAAACGCCGCAAATCCGTACTGCGAAAACGCTGTCATCGGTGCAAGCATGGGCGGACAAGTGGCCAAATGGGCGCTTTCCTATATGGAAGAACAGGGCATCCCGCACGAGGCGCATACTTATTTGTCATTCGACTCGCCGCAACAGGGCGCCAATATCCCACTGGCCATCCAATCCATCGGCTTCCACTTCTTTATGTCCGGGCAGGACAAGGACAATTTTTGGGGAAGGCTCAATGCGCCCGCCGCCCGTCAAATGTTGATAGAAACATTGGAAGGTGCGACAACCGCCGGAAACCTTACTATTGCTATCAATGATGTGAATTTATGCGATGGCGGACTTCCCGGAACATCCGTTGGGGCGGCTTTTGGATTTGGTTCTTCCAACGGTCTGCGCCAATCCTTTGTCGATGATATTGCCGGGAAAGGGTATCCACAAGAGACCCGGAACATTGCCATCTCATGTGGCTCGTCCGCAGGGACCAAACTTCCGTTCACAAAAGGGAGCACATTTTTCTCGGCAAACCGCTTTGTAAACCCGCCAAATATTAGTGGGTGCAGCCTTTTTGGCGATATAGCCTCCGTCGAATTGGCCGCAGTAAACGGAAACAGTATGTCCATTGCGCCTTTGCTGTCGTTTAGTGGCGGGGTGGGCAGTTGGGGATGCTGCACTTCCACGGTGCCAAGCGGCCCAAGTTCAATTTATCAAGGGTCAATACCGATTGATTTTGTGGACTGGTTCTTTAGCCCGGACGACCCGCCGAAAGTCAGCCGGACGATGGTCACAACGGCCATTGCCGATTTTCCATCCTTTGATAATGCTCCGGGTTGCCGCCGTTCAGACCTCTTTGATTTGCAGAAACTGTTTAGCGGCAATGGTTTTACCGTCCCGGTTAATGCTGGAAGTACCTGCTTTATGCCTACTATCAGCTTGTTGGATGTCAATTGGCCAATGGATGACGCTCATTTTGGAATCCAAATGCCCCTAAATGACCCGACATGGGTTGCCCAAAATACGCCATTCAAGGCTGTTTTTTCACCCATAACCAACCTCCGCCACATCGAACTCACCCCCGCTATGGTAGCATGGACAATCGCCGAGCTCAAAAATGGCAGCGACGAATCTGGTCTCCCAATCGTGCTCACCAACGGACAACAATACAACTATGGAAATCGAAAAAACCAGGTGCCCGATTTTACCATCAATGGTGGTTGTCAGCTGTCCGTCAACCGAAATGGCCGCACCAACTACATGACACCGAACGATCCAATTGCCGATAAGGCATTTTTTGAGGTTTGGACTGGAGGCGGCTGCAACCAGACCAAGAACATTGAAGTGAGGGCTGGCGGCCTACTCCAAATCGGCGAACCAAGTCCTGAATTCACCAAACGCGGCATCCTCCACGTCATCAACAACAG
>JANOQP010000817.1:0-4469 GCA_031414895.1 Saprospirales bacterium | reverse complement strand
GTGGTCGAAAAACCCGCACGCTCCGTGAACCGGGGGACCTTTATTTTCGCGTCTGCCATATCATTGGGCCAAATTTTTCTTCCATGAACGCTTTGAAAATCACCGTGCTTTTCCTGTTTTTTTCCATAAAAACATTGTCTGCGCAAAACTGCCACAATTATATGCCCGCCCAACTCGGCACAACATGGCAGATAACCAATTTCAACAAAAAGGGCATCCTCCATAGCTCCATAAATGCCAAACTGGTCTCGCTGAAAACGACGGACTCGACCGGGTTTGAGGCCGTTGTCGAGCAGGTTTTTTTGAACAAAAAAGAGGAGGAGACGGGCGCGAACGCGTATAGGTTCCGCTGCAAAAACAACGCGCTTTTCATCGACCTGCTCGGCATTTTGCCCCCGCAAATCCTCGGCGCGTACCAAAACATGGAACTCGCGACCGTCGGAAAACAGGTCGAATTTGGCGACAGCCTAAAAATCGGCCAGATTTTGCCGGATGAAACCGTCGAGATGCAGGCAAAAAGCGGCAGTTCGATCATTGCAAAACCGACCTTTTTATTGACAAAAAGGGAAGTCGTCGGCACGGAAACCGTCACGACAATGGCGGGCAGTTTCGACTGTTTGAAGATAAATTATGATCTCGAATCGCGTTTCGGCACCGTCATCGTCAAACGGAAATGCGCCGTATGGCTGGCCAAAAACGTGGGCATGGTAAAGTCGGAAACATTCAAAAAAGGGAAATTGGAGGGGAGCCAGCAATTGACGGCGTTCCGGGGTTTTTGAGCAATAAAAGGGACTTTTCAACGATAAAAGCCCTTTTTTTAGCTTCAATCGATATTTTCCTACCATCTCTCAAACTTTTGACCCAGGTCCTTCAAATTCCTATTCCAGCACAATACCCGGAATCCTTGAGAAATGACGCAAATTGAGCGTTTTTACGGGCAAATTATGGTGAATTGCTGTTGCTGCAATCATTACGTCCCGAAATTCGAGGGTTTGGCCTGCCCGTTGGAGGTTGCTGAAAATCTGGCCGGCCAATTTTGCAACTTCTCCGTCAAAAGGCAACATTTGAACACCACCCAAAAGTTGCTCTGTAAGGTGGATTCGGTCTGGCGTGGTTGCGCCAACGAACAGTTCAAAAATTGAAATTGAGGAGATAAAGGCGGTTTTGCCCGGCGGGAGTTTGGCGAGCGCCGTTTGGCTTTTGTCCTTCGCCCGAAAATATTCGATGAAAAGGGAGGTGTCGATTACCATGTTTGAACAGTCCAGTTTTTCCAGTTTTTTTGGTGCGCCTCAATTTGGTCGGCCATTCCCGGGTCGGTAAAATCGCCGAGCAAGGCCAAAAGTTGGCCGATGGATTTTTCCGGAAGGGCAATATTGTGCGAGTTCAAGACTGGTTGGGCGATGCCCCTTTTTGTCAACAAATAATTGAGGAAATCGAGGATTTCCTGTTTCCCCAAATCATTGAGGAGCTGATATTTCAAAATGAGCTCGTTCATTTTTCAATAAATTTATGCAAAAGTAGGCGTTTTCATCAAAAAAATATTGACGGGGCAACCCAGTCTTGCCCCGAATAGGACCATTCATGGCGCATCGAAGCCCCTGACATTTTTTTGTTTTTGAACTTGCTCCGAGTCCCCGCAATTGAATTTGCCCAAACCGTCAGCCACTGTTTGTTGGGTTGGCGATATCCTATTTTCCAAAATCAGGGTTCAAAAATCTCCAAAAGTCCCAGTGATTGGTCATTTTCCAAGTCCAAAATATCCTGAAAATGCAGCTCCAAAAGTTCGGCGACATATTTTGTGGAGCGGTTATCGATTCGCAGCATGACCACTTTTGGGGGCGAACCGCGCAAGTTTTGGATTTGAACAAAATCCTCGTTGCGGGTCAAGATCAAGGAATATCCATTTGTCGCCGCCCATTCCCAAATCTCAATATCAGATGCGGGGTTGGGCATGGTCGTCTGTTCAACGTGCAATATTTGTGGGAACAAATGCCGCACACGGTTTGCCAAACGGTAAGAAAGGTTTGCATCGATCAGCAATTTCATGCCGCCACCATTTTGACCAAACGCTCACGCGAGGCGGCAAAAGCCAAGGCCGCACGGATTTTTTCCGGGGTCAATGCAGGGAATTCCTCCTCGATTTCCAAAAATGTCATATTTCCGGCCAGCATTTCGAGTATATCCTGAACGGTGATCCGTGTGCCCGTGATGCATGGTTTTCCGAAACGGATATTCGGGTTGATTTCGATCAAGCCTTCGTATTTCATGTTGTTATTTTTAACAAATTCTGCCCAAAAGTAGGCATTTCATCAAAAAAAATTGGCGGGGCAGCCCGAAGCCGCCCCGCCAAAAGGTATTGGGCCAATTTTGGGCCTGCCTATCTCGTCAGCGTCACGTCGCCTTTATAAACGGTCGTCTGGCCGTCCACAAAAGCCACTTTCGCGTACCAAACATAGACACCCTCGGGAGCGTCCTTGCCGTTCCAGCGTCCGTTCCAAGATTCATTTTGGTCGTTCGGCTGGAAACCAAGATTTTGGAAAACCAGCGAGCCCCAGCGGTCAAAAACGCGGAACTCCTCGATTTCAAGCACCGCCCGGCCCCCGTAAATGGTGAAAAGGCTGTTGTTGTTGCTCTCCGGTGCGAAGGCCGACGGCACGAAAATGTCCTTCACGGCCAGCACGGTCACGGTCACGTCGTCCTTGTCCTTGCAGCCGAGCGAGTCGATGATGGTCAGTTGATAGCGCACCGTGCGTATCGGCGTGATGGTTTCCGACAGGCAAAAACCGCAATCGAGCGGCGGTGTCCACGAAATGGTGGCGATTTCCGAGGTGCTCAAATTGGTGATGGCCGTAATCTTGGTCGAATCGCCGAGCAAAACTTCGAGGTCGGGGCCGAGGTCGAGCGTGATCTCCGAAGGCTCGGTGATGGTCACGACGGTGTCGAGCTGGCAGCCGTTCGCATCGACCAGCGAGATCGGGTAGACGCCCGCCGGGAGGCTCGCGAAATTGAGGCCGCCCGCCGGGTTTCCGTTGAAAACGATGGAAAATGGCTGTGTTCCGCCCTTGATCGAATCAATCGAGATGATGCCGTTCACCTCGTCGAAGCACGCGATGTTTTCCTTTTGAATGAAAAACGCGCTCGGCACGATGGGGTCGATTTGGACCGTCGCCGTCGCAGTGCGCGTGCAACCGTTCGATTGGTCGGTGACCAAAAGTTGGTAATTGCCCGGCTTGTCGGCGGCCGCGCTAATGGCCATGGTCCCGGCGGTGATATTGCCGTTGGCGGTCGTCCACGAATAGATAAATTCGTTGCCGACGGAGCTGCCCGCGCCGTTGAGGTCCACTTCGGTCGTGTTGCAATCGAGCTTTTCGGCGACGTTCGCGACCGCGTTTGGCATCGTCCGGTCGTCGAGAACGGGGACAACGAGCGTTTTTGTGCAACCGTTCGGCGCGGCGATCACAACATTGTAATTGCCCGGAACGGTCACCGAAAGCGTCGGGCCGGAGCCCGTCGCGCCACCGGGGCCTGTCCATGCGAAGTTCACGCCGGGCGTGGTCGAGGTGATTTTCACGAGGCCGACACCATTATTATAACAGTTCAAAGTATCGCCCGTCGTGATGCCGTTCGGGGTCGAGCCGTCGTCGCTGACGGTGACCTGCCCGGTTTTTGTGCAACCATTTCCGCCTTTGACGGTAACGATGTAAATGCCCGCGTTGCTCACTTTTGGGTTGAATTTGGTGGCATCGCCCGCCACGATTGCCGGGCCAGTCCATGCGAAAGTGGCCAGCGGGTCGGGGCAAATCGCCGAGATCTGGCCGATAGGGGCTTGACAGGTCAAGGTGTCGGTTGTCGTCGTGAAAACCGGTTGCGCGGTATCGCTGATGACCACCACAATATCCTCGGCGGTGCATCCGGTCACGTTGTTCGTCACCGTGATTTTGTAGGTCCCGGCGAGGGTGACGGTCGGCGATTTTTGCGCCTGATTGGTGCCCGTGATGCCGGGGCCGCTCCATTTATAGACAACACCCGTTGCTGTGGTCGAGGCCGAACCGTCGAGGGTGACGGAGGTTATCGAACAGGTGAGCGTTTTGTCCGGCCCGGCCGAAGCGGTCGGCAGGTTTTGGTCCTGAAAAACGATGACCTCGTCCGTAGCGGAACAGCCGTTGAGTTTGTTCAAAACGGTCAAAATGTACGTTCCCGACACCAAAACAATCGGGTTTGGCTGGTTTTGGTTGGCCGGCGTGATGCCGGGGCCGCTCCAAGTGAGCGTCGCATTTGGCCCGGAAAGCGAGCCCGTGCTGTTCAAACTGACCCCGCCAACGGTCGTGCAGGTGATGGTCGGGTCGGGGCCGGCATTGACGGCGGGCGGGTTGAAATCGCCGTTTGCGGTCACTTGGTCGGTTTTTGAGCAACCATTATTTGTATTAAAAACGGTCAATGTATAAAGCCCCGGCTGGAAAACCTGCGGC
>JANOQP010000816.1:0-2199 GCA_031414895.1 Saprospirales bacterium | reverse complement strand
CGAGGCGGGGCGCAAACGGCCCGGCGTGCTTCCGGCCTGGCTTTTCGGGCTGCTGACGGGGCTGCTGCTGTTGTCCAATTTGGCCTGGTTCCTCCATTTTCGAGGGATGAAAAACGATTTTTCCCAATTTGAAAAAGACCGGGCGGACAATCGCGACACCGTTATTCAAACCATCACCGAGCGGCGCGTCGATACCATATATTTAAAGGACGCGAAAAAACAGGCCGTGCCGCAGGCCCGTTTTTCTCGAAACAGCCATTTTTCGGAAAACAGCGGCAACCTGCGGACATCCAGTTTGGAGGGGATTTTGACAGAAATGGCGCGTCGTTTCCCGGAAAAAACGGCGCAGCTTTTTGAAAAAAACGGGCCGGAAAAACAGGCCTTCGACGAACAAAAGTTGCCCGAAAACAATGGGCAGACAGCCGAAAAATCAACCCAAAAACCGTTGGCCAAAACGCCCGCCGAGCTACCGTCGATTGCCGCACGGCATTTTTACCCAATTATTTTGGAACAAAAACCGGTCATCGTTTTTGAGAAAAACCAACAGCCCGGCATGGTTTTGCCCGAAAAACGGGGCAAATTCTTCAAAAATGATTGGTGGATGACCCAATATTCCGCTGGTTGGCTCATCCCGATCAGCAAGGACATGACGCGCAAAACAGGCTATTCCGTCGGGGCGCAGCTCGAATATGGGTTCAAACCGAACCAATCAATTTGGGTGGAATTTTCGCAAACGGGCCTTTCCTGTGCGGGCAATGCAACTGCGGAATACGGCATCGAGGCACCTTACAAACACGACTACCGTTTGACGAAATTTGAGACGGCCAACGGCATGAAAACGGCCACGCGCATCGGTCTTGGCGGCCGATTGCGACAGCCGGACGGCAAAAAATGGGGCCGTCTCGGCATCGGCATCGGCTATTTTGGGGAATTTCAAAACGCCTTGGACCTTAAACTCGATTGGGAAAATTATTTCGACCCGAACGACCGGATCTTGGGCGAGGAGGCCACCGTCGCGAAGCACCCCGCCCCCATCGGGTACCTGCATGGCGATATCGGGATCGAATGGCGGCTTGGTAAATCGTGGCTCGGATCGGTGAACGTTTGGAAGGAGGCAAAGGGCAATTTCCACGACGGCTTGCCCGGGTATTTTGGTGTTAAAACAGGGGTCGGTTATAAGTTTTGAGTTGGCGCTATCCCAAACAACCCAAAACTTTCAAACTCAAAACTCGAAACTTTCAATCGTCCGAGTTTCGCCTGTCCTGTTCGCGCTTGTTGTCTTTTTCCTTGATGGATTCGCGCTTGTCGTATGCTTTTTTGCCAGTCGCGAGGACGATTTTCAGCTTCGCGAAACCGCGTTCGGTCATGTAGAGTTTGTGCGGGATGATGGTCATGCCGCGCTCTTTGACGCGTTTTTCGAGCTTGCGCAGCTCCGGCTTCCGCAACAAGAGGGTGCGCGTCCGGCGCGTTTCGTGGTTCATCGACGCGCCGTGTTTATACTCGGCGATGTACATCGAGTGGATATTGAGCGCACCGTGGTTGAAAAGGCAATAGGAGTCGCTCAAATTGGCCTCGCCCGCACGGATGCTTTTGATCTCCGTGCCAGTCAGGACGACACCTGCCTCGAACTCCTGCTCAAAGTGGTACTCGAACGTCGCCCGGCGGTTCGTGATCTCTATTTTTTTCGGTACTTTTTTCTTTTCGGCCATGACCTGGTTTGGAGGATTTTAATTCCGGGCCAAAAATGGAGATTTGGGGGCGGAAGGTTCCATCGGGGCGGTACTTTTTTAATTTTGTTGAAAAAAAACGTCCCACGGTTTTGGGTTTATTTGCTCCCCGAACTTCCGGGTTCATTTCAAAAATCCATGAAAAAAGCCCTTTCCTTTCTGCTTTTGACCGCCATTTTTGCCCTCCCCGGCTGCCTCATCAAGCGCATCCAATTGTACAAAACGCCCCGCGACCGGCTTTTTTTGTCAAACTCGGAGGTCGAAACGGGCAAGGTCCTGGCCATCGATTCGCTCGCCATCAGGCTCCGAAAACCGGATTTTTCAGAACGTATTTATCCAAAAATGATGGTGGATTCAATCGCCGGGTTGGCCTTTCGCACCCGTTTTGTCGCGGTCGGGGCGGTCGGCGGCGGCTTTCATTTTTACTCGAAACTGCTTTTGGAAAAAAAATCGGCCCCCGGTCTTGGCCATC
>JANOQP010000815.1:0-5376 GCA_031414895.1 Saprospirales bacterium | reverse complement strand
GACTTGCGAACGCCTCGGCGACCTTCTTGGTGACGGGCGGTTCGGGCAATTATCAGTTCCCATGGGGCGTGAACCTGCCGACCTATAATGCCTTCTCGGCAGGTGCACAGGTTGTTGGCATCATTGATTTGACGCTCGGTTGCCAGCGCGAGGTGAGTTTTGCGGTCAATAACATCAACCCGACGGCGGTGATCTCCAAAACGGTCATCAACCCGACCTGCAACGGCGGATTCGGCGCGGTCAATGTCCAAGTGGTGACAACCCCGGTTTTCAACCCGATCATCAATGTCGTGAACTTGCAGGGCCAGCTCCAAAATTCGCAGCAACTCGCCGCCGGGACCTACTATATCGAAGTCCGCGAACCGCAATACAATTGCCTCGCGGGCATTGATTCATTTGTCGTGAGCCAGCCGGATGCCCTTTCAGGGACCTATTCGATGACCCCGCAGGGTTGCTTCGGGCAGCTCGGAAAGGTCACGATCTTCCCGATTGGCGGAAATGGGACTGCGTTCAATTTCGTTTGGAACGACATTGCGCCGCTCATTTCGCCCGCCGAACGGACGGGGCTTTTTGCCGGAACTTATTGGGTCACCATCTCCGACGCACTCGGTTGCACGGGCGTGGTGAACAATATTGTGGTGACGAACGATACGACCGGATGCGGCGGCGGCGGCAATCCGTGCATGGTCTCGGCGGGCACGTTGTCGGCTTCGCAACCAGTTCCTTGCCTCCCGACGGGCGGTTCGGCGGTCATTTCGGCGACGGTCTTGACCGCTCCGGTGTTCACGCCCGGCTTCTCGGTGCTTTATCTTTTGGTGAAAAACGGGGTCGTCCAATCGTCCTCGGCCACGGCCAATTTCACGGTGAACGCGACGGGCGATTATTCCATAAACACCCTCGTGGCCAATCCGGACAGCGTGAACTTCGCAACGATCTTCATCCCGAACGTCACGACGACGGCGCAGCTTTTGACCAATTTGACGGGCGAATGCTACGCAATCGACCTCGTTGGCGCAGCCTTCAACATCATCACCTGCACGACGGGCGGTTGCACGGCCATCGCCGGGACGCTCAACCCGGTCGCGCCGCCATGTTTTGACGGGCAACCGATCACGATTTCGGCATCCATCGGCACGGCTCCGACCGTCCCTGCTGGCGCGACGGTGGTTTATTTATTGGTGAAAAACGGCGCGGTCACGGCCTCCGCAGCTTCGCCGACCTTCTCGGTGAACGCCATTGGCGGTTACACGATCCACACACTCGTATATAATGCGACGGATTTGAACATCGCAACGGCCCTCGGTCTGCCGTTGGCGAATATTTCAACGGTGCTCGCCGCGAAATGCTTTGCCCTCGATGCGGGCGGCGCGACGTTGGTGGTCAATGGTTGCACGATCGTGCCCCCGGGCTGCGGTGCGAACGCCGGGATCTTGGTGCCGACCAACAACCCGGTCGTGCTTTCGGCAACAAATACGGCCACGCTTTCGGCCACGCCGCAGGGCGGAAACCTGCCGACGGGCTTCCAAAAAATCTATTTGATGACGGTAAATGGCACCATCATGGCCACTTCCGCCGCGCCAAACTTTGCGGTCACGGCCGTCGGGACGTATTGTTTGCACGGTTTTGTGTTTGACCCGCTCAATTTCTCGGCATCGGCAATCGTGCCCGGCACGACGACCCTGTTGCAACTTTCCGACTTGATTGTTGGAAAATGCGCCAGCCTCGCCACCAACGGCACCTGTATTTTGGTCAATAAAGCGACCGATACTTGCGACGAACCGATGTTCACCATCAACACGGCGCAATCGAATTGCACCCTTTCCACAGGCACGGCCTCGGTCGTGATCGTTGGAAATGCCGCCGATTTTGTGGTCAATTGGGTGGGCCAATCGGGCGCGGCAATCGGCACCGGTGTTTCGATCGCGAACCTCGCGGCAGGCCAGTACACGGTCAAAGTGGCTAAAATTTCCGCACCGGATTGCTTTACGATAAAGGCCTTCGGCATCGGAAATTCGGACGCGCCAAAAGTCTCGATCGACTCGGTTGCCAACGCGATCTGCACGAACAAAGCTGGCTATGCCGCGCTCTCGTCGCCAGTTGCGGGCGCGCAATTTGTCTGGTCGAACACCGCGACCGGGCCAATTCAATCCGTCCTCGCCCCCGGGATTTATACCGTTTCGACGACCGCGCCGGGCTTTGTTTGCCCACAAATTTCGGTGGTCGAGATCCTCCTGACCGACCCGCTCGAAGTCGGCTACGTCATCAATGCGCTGCCATATTGTGGCCAACCGCTCGGCTCGGCGACGATCATCCCGACGGGCGGTTCGCAAAATTACGCGACCACTTGGGGCGGCCTCTCGGCAAACAATTTGCTGCCGGGCAACCAACAGGTCATTGTCGTGGATTTGAGCTTCGGCTGCGTGGACACGGTGAACTTCACATTGCCGAACATCCAACCGACCGCGACGGTCAATATCATTTCGACCACACCGACCGGCTGCGCGGGCATCGCCAACGGAAAAGTGACCTACTCGGTCACGGCCGGAACGACCTCGCTCGGCGGTTTCATCTCGCAGGTTTTGGACGGAAACGACCAACTTGCGGATGAAAACAACCTCGCAGCGGGCAATTATCACATCAAAGTGATCGACCAAAACACGGGCTGCACCATGGCCGACCAGCCGTTCAGCATCTCTGTCGGCAACGGCCTCGCGGTCTCGGCGGCGGTCACTGACCAAACTTGCGCCAGCCTCGGCACGGCCACTTTGACCATTTTGAACGGTTCGGGCATTTATGGATATGCATGGAGCGACCTCCAAAACCAGCCGCAAGACCCGCAAAACCGCGCCGACCTCGTGGCCGGAACCTATTCTGTCACGGTAAATGACGCGACGGGCTGCACGGGCGAAACGACTTTGACCATCATAAACGACTGCACGTCGGGCGGCACTTGCCTTGCAAAAGCGGGAACGATCGCGCCGACGCAACCCGTCGTTTGCCTCATCAACGGCGCGGCATTCATCGGCGGCACGCCTTCTGGCATCATTGCCCCGGCCGGTTTCCAGACCACCTGGCTGTTGGTCGAAAACGGTCAGGTCATCAGTTTGAACCCAATCGCGCCGAGTTTCACGGTCAATCAAACGGGCCTCTTCGCGATCCACACGGTGGTCTATAACCCGGATTCGACGGATTTGAACGGGCTTTCGGTCATCCAACTTGCCCAAGAATTCTCGACAACTTGTGGCAGCATCGACCAAGTTGGCACGACCGTTTCGGTGGAAAATTGCGCCGGTTGCACGACCCCGCAATTCAGCGGCATCGTCGTGACGAACACGCTTTGCGGACAAAATATCGGCATGGCCGCTGTCTCGATGATCGGTGGAAATGCAGGGTTCACGTTCGCATGGACGGGCAGCAGCTCGACCACCAATCAGGCATTGGGCCTCGCGGCGGGTGCGTATTCGGTGACGGTGACGCAAATCGGCAACCCGAGCTGCACCGCCGATACGACCATTTTGGTGAACAACACGGACGGCCCAGCGGTTTCGATTTCAAATATCAAGCCCGCAACCTGCCTCGCGGCGGACGGCGGTGCGACGCTTTTGCCAGCAAATTTGGCCTACGCATGGAAAATACCGGGCGGCGCGACCCTTTCGGGCAATGTGCAATCGACGCTTTTGGCCGGGAATTATTCGGTCACGGCGACAGATGCGGCGGGCTGTTCGACCATCCTTTTGGTTGAAATACCGTCAGCCAGCCCATTGGTTGCCTCGGTGAACATCATCAAACAGCCAAAATGCGCCAAAAACACGGGCATCATCGACATCGACGTGACGGGCGGCTCGGGCAATTATGCCTATTCGCTCGGCCAAAACGACACCGTGCCGAACCTCTTTGCCGGGGTTTATGCCCTTTCAATTTCGGACATCACGACGGGCTGCACGGCGGTCGTCAATTTCACCCTGACCGATGCCCCGGTCACGGGCGGCGTGGACAGTTTGCAGGTTTTCCCGGGCAATTGCGCGGGCGGACAGGGCGGTTTTGTCACGTTCAAATTGCCCGCCGGCTTTGGTTTCATCATCCGCGACACGGCGACGAATGCGCAGGTTTTCAACAACAATTTGCCGAGCGGCACCTATGGGATTTACGCCACGGACAACGACGGTTGCGCACTTGCCCCGGTCTATTTCACGATGGTGAACCCGCTGCCGATCCAAATTTCGGCAACGGTCACGGACAAAACCTGCGTCGCGGGCGGCTTCATCAACCTCACGGTGACGGGCGGCACGGGCGCACTTTCTTACGATTGGAACGACCTCGCCGGGCCGCTCAACCCAGAGGACCGCGACAATTTGGGGGTCGGTTTCTACTCGGTCATTGTGATTGATTCTAAATTCTGCGCGGACACGCTGCCGAACATTTTGGTCAAATCGAAATGCTCCGAAATTGATACGGTGCAATTGATCTTGCCCGTGAACACCTCGGACACGGTTTGCACGGATGCCTTCGCGGGCACGGCCGGCCTCACTTACAGCCTTTTGCCGACAGGCACGACGGGCAGTTCGACCTTCGGAAACTGGACTTTGCTGCCGACCGGGTGCGCCGTTTATAATGCGGGCGGCACGTCGGGCTTCGATGTGGACCAATTCTGCATCGTCACGACGGCGCCGGGCGGATTGGCCGACACAACTTGCGTCATCGTGAGCATCACGGAGAAACCGGTCTCGACGGAAATCGTGCAGTTCACGGTCGGCGCGGACAATTCGGCGACCGCCTGCGGCAACATCCCGGCGGGCATCCAAAACCCGGTGATCGTGCTGGTGAACGGCGGTTTTGCGGGTTCGGACAATTACGGGACGTTCATTTTGAACACCACAACGGGTTGCCTCACGTTCGACGCGGGCAGTTTGACGGGCTTCAATGTGGACACGATCGCGGTCTCGATCTGCGACACGGCGGCGGGCGTTTGCCACATCATTTATTACGTCCCGACGGTTTTGCCGGACACGGCTTGCGCAGATTTGATCCTCCCGGACAGCCTTTCGCTGATTACGACGGATTGCGCAGCGGGCTCGAATTTCTGCCTCGACCTCCTTTATCAGGAGATCTTGAACTACAATATCCTCGATAACGGACTGCCGTACGCGGGCGGCCTGCTCGGTTGCAACAACGACACGATGATCGCCTACTCGTACCTCCTCCTCCCGGGGCAAGGCTCGACGGCGACCGGGCCGTACACGCTCACTTCGTGGACGGTGGATGGGCAGATCTTCAGCGGCTCATTTGAGAATATCGACAGCCTTTTGGTCTTGATGAACAACGCCGACCAGACCGGAAGCTGGGCCACGCAGCCCGGTTTCATCATCATCGGCGGCA
>JANOQP010000814.1:0-11230 GCA_031414895.1 Saprospirales bacterium | reverse complement strand
GGAAAATGGCGATAATGATCACCGATGAATGCATCAATTGCGGCGCGTGCGAACCGGAATGCCCGAACAATGCCATCTACGAAGGCGGTGTTGAATGGGCCATCGCGGACGGCAACACGGTCGTAGGGACCTATAATTTATTGGACGGGTCGGCCGTGGATGCGACCTCGAAACAGGCCCCGGTCAGCCTCGACTACTACTATATCGTCACCGATAAATGCACCGAGTGCGTCGGTTTTCACGAAGAACCACAGTGCGCGGCGGTCTGCCCGGTCGATTGCTGCGTGCCAGACCCGGACCATGTGGAGGCGAGCGAGTATCTTTTGGACAGGAAGGCGCGGCTGCATATGTAACATCAACCAGAAAAACAAAGACCCCACAAAGGCTCGAATCGAGGTCCTTGTGGGGTCTTTGTGTTCTTGCCGGTATTGAAAACTAAAAGCCCCGAAACGGTGACGTTTCAGGGCTTTTTTTAATGTAGCGGAGACAGGACTTGAACCTATGACCTTCGGGTTATGAGCCCGACGAGCTACCAACTGCTCCACCCCGCGATATGCCGCAAAGGTAGACCCGCTTTTTGGGCATCCAAACCTTCTGGTTTTTATTTTCCAAAAAAGAATCCTTCAACGGGCGATGACCAACCGCTGCGGCTGCGAGGTTGTTTGGCCGTCGGTCATTTTCCAAAAATAAACGCCCGGCTTCCAGTCAGCGAGGTCCAGTTCAAATTGGCCATGTGCCGTATCGGGCAAATCGTATTTTTTCAAAACTTGTCCCAACTGATTGAATATCAATAGGTTGCGCCCCACCCCATTCAGGTTTTTTTCCCAAACAAGGGTCGTCGAAAGCCGCGCCGGGTTTGGTTGCGACCAAGTTTTGAAGGCCCCGTTTTCGAGGTTCACGACGTTCACGGAATTGTTCTTTTCAATAATCTCCACCCGCAGGTCGTCAAAATTGAAGCCATCATGATTGTCGCCGCCGTCCGAGTTCATCAAGATGGAAAAAAGCACGTCCTGCCCCAAAAACGCGGACAGGTCCATCGACTCCTCGACCCATTCCGGTTGGATGCCGTCGTAGATCGGTTCGCTGAAATGCTGCCATTGCGACCCAAAATTGGTGTACTTTCCACAAAGCGGGACGCCGTTCGCATAGACCTCCGCAAAATCGAACCGTGCCTCGGCTTCCCATTTTGCCCAAAAACGCAGCTTCGCACTGACCGCATCGGCAGGTATTAAAACGGGAGCGGTCGAACTCATGAAATTGTACTGGTCTTCGATATAATCGGCATCAGGCGAATCGCCGATACTCGTCGGGGGCGAGACAAAATCGGTCGTGTTGAGCCCCCACGAGAGGCCGCCATCCCAGTTGCCGAGGTCGGTTCCGGGGTCGTTGAGCGGGGTCGATTTTTTGCCGCCGTAGGTTTTTTCCAAAACGAACTGGTGCGAAAAAAGCGCGTTGTTCGTCACCGTGATATTGAACTTCAAAACATCGCCCGGTTGGATAGTTTGGCTCAATTCATACGAAAAATGGCCAGTTTCTTGATCGTTCTGATTGAAATTAAAGGTTTGCGCACCGCCCGTCGCCAAAACATTGGCCGAAAAGGGCGAGACCGAGACCGTGAACCCGGTCGGTTCGAGGCCGAGGAAATGGAGGTCAAAATCCAGTTTCCCGCTCAAAATATTGGGCAAATAGCTGTCCGTTTTGTCCTCGTAAAATGCGGCGTTCAGCGCGAACCGGGCGAGGGTCAGGTTCGCCCAAATATTGCTTTTTGAAAGTTCATCTATCTCATCTTCCGGCGGCCAAAAACCGTTGATCCGACCCACTTCGGGGGTGAGGGCGAAAATGCCCTCGTTCGCATATTGCCAATCGTCGGACGTGCCATTGACCTGATAACCGACCGTTTGCGAAGCGAGGCCGGGGTTGAAACGGCTCTCACGGGTGAGCCAACGGGTGATGCGGCGGAACTTCGCCGAGTCCTGCGTCGCCATGTCCGCCCAGCCCCACGGGTGGATCAACAGGTTGCCCCAAGTATGGTAATTGAGCGCAAGTTTGAAGTCGTGCGCCGCACAAAAATCGCGGACCGTGCGCGTTTCTGGCTCGCTGAAGGCCGCCGGGCCGCGATAAACGTCCGAGGTTGAATCGGGTTGCGAGCCGATATTGTCGAAGCCCCATTGGTGGCCATAATTGCGGTTGAGGTCCACCCCGAACACGCTGCCGCCGTTCACCCGGCGGTTTTTTCGCCAAAAACCACCGCCGTTGGGGTTGTTCGTCTGGTTGAAAACATACCCATCGGGGTTCACGCAGGGGACGAAATACATCTCTGCATTGTCCACGAGGGCCTTCATTTCGGGGTCGGTCGCATAATTTTCGAGGACGTGCCACATGAACATCAACATTTGGCTCATCCCGAGCGGCTCGCGGGCATGGTGCAGGGCCGTATAAAGCACTTCCGGCTCGGCCTCGTCGGCCTCCGGGTTGTCGGAAATGCGGACGAACTGCAATTTTCGCCCCTCCCAAGTGTCGATCGTCGGGCTGCACGGCTTTCTGGCAGAGATCAAATTGGGGAACTTCGCGCGCATCGCATCGAGCATTTGCTCCATTTCGGCCAACGTAAAATAACCGCCCATCGAGCCGTGCGCCCAGTTTGCGGGCGTTGGCCAAAGCGCGTCAAAATCGGGGCATTGGCCCAGCCCACGCGGTTTTGCCGATGGGTTTTTGTTCTGGTTTATATAAAACTCGGTCACGTCGTCGATCTCGATGGTCGTGCGAAAACCTGCGGCGGACGCTGCGGAAAGCTCTTTTTCCGAAAAATCGTTGGTCACCGAAATGCCGGGGCTGTAAATTCCGTGGTCGGTTTCGAGGCCGAGCCGAGCGAGTTCTTCGGGATTTTTCCCGTCAAAAAAAATAGTGGCACGGCTGTATTTCGGCTGGTTTTGGGCGAAAATTTGGGCCAAAAGGCCAAAAATGAAAATGGTGGCGATTGCTTTTTTCATAAAAAAATTGGGAATGGAACAGGGCGAAGGTAGAAAACGGACGGGCCGCTTTTTTTGTCAAAAGGCAAACGGCTGTCATTTGCGCCGATAATAATTGTTTTGGGAATCGACTGTTTTGAGTGGGTTAAATTCCCCCAATTTCTATTTTTGCAGAACCAAAGCCTTATTTTTTTTCACTAAACTCTATTTTGAGATGGACACAAAAAAAGTTCTCCTCGCAACGCTCGCAGGCGGCGTCGTCAATTTCCTGCTCGGTGGCCTCATTTACGGGATGTTGCTGAAAGATTTTTATGCCAGCAATGTCGGCACTGCAACCGGTGTCATGCGCGCCGATGAGGCCATGCAGCAGGCGCCCTTGCTGCTCGGCTGTTTTCTCGGGGCGTTTTTGTTCACCTACATTTTCGCACGGTGGGCGAGCATCCGGACTGCCGCGTCGGGCATGGCAGCGGGCGCGGTGATTGGCCTGCTCATGTCGGCATCCTATAATTTTACGATGCTCGGCGTGACGAACATCAACAACACGACGGCAACCATCGTGGATTCGTTGGTCGGCGGCGTGTTCGGTGCTTTGATCGGCGCAACCGTTGGTTGGGTGCTCGGTTATGGGGAAAAACGCGATTGATCGTATTGGCCCGTTTTTTTGCAAATGGGGGCGATGGCTTTAAGTCATCGCCCCCATTGTTTTGGGTCGGGTCAATCAAACAAAACCGCCTGGGGCAATGCCTCTTCCTCCCCGTTTTTTTTGGAAACGAACGACTTTTCGGCCCGCTCCTCGTCCGCCAAAATGCGCTTCACGACCCGGAGCTGATGGGTGTAACGATTGGTTTCTTCATTGAAAATGCCAAAATGGTCGATCCGGTCCGCCCTGACACGGCCATCGACGTGCAAAATATGGGTGTCCGAAATGATCAGGCCAACATGGTCGATGCGGCCCCGCTCGTCGTCAAAAAAGGCGAGGTCGCCGGTCTGCGTTTCTTCCATAAAATGCACGACGCGCCCTTGGTTGACCTGCGAATCCGCCGAACGGAACAGGCGGATGCCGAACATTTTATAAACGATTTGGGTAAAACCGGACGGGTCGATCCCAAAGGGCCCGCGCCCGCCGGACATTTGGGGCGCGTAAAGGTATTTTTTCGCGATGCGCGAAATGAGCTCGCCGGTCGGCTGTATCGAATTGTTGAAGATCGTCTGTCCGCTGAACGTATAATTATGCTCCCCGATCTTTAAGCGGATGCCATCAAAACCGGGCAAGGTGGAGCCCAACAAAATCGGCATAAAATGGTCGTCGGCCATGACCGCCTCTGAAAGCGCGAGTGAATGCGCATGGTTTTTTTCAAAAAAAAGGGCCTCGCTCGGGATCAGGATCGTCACCTGCCGGGCATCCACCCATCCGGTCGTCTCGTCCCATAAATGCCTGATGTTCAACCAGTTGCCCTGATCTTTAAGCACTTCCGCAGTTTCTCCGAACAGCATTTGGCTCACCATTTCCGACCGTTCGGACGGTTGGGAGCGGATAGCGGCGATGCTCGTGTTTGCGACGATATGGGTGGTCAATGGTTTCCAGAATTTTATCTTTTGCATAGGGCATTCATGATGGGGAAATTAATGATCTAAAAGCCCCCGGTTTTGGCCTAATTAAAAATACTTAAAATTATGGTCCTCTTCTATCAACAACAAGGTTTCGTAGATCAATTTGATCACATTGACAACATCATCCTTGTGCGCCATTTCAACGGTCGTGTGCATATAACGGAGCGGCAACGAAATCAAGGCCGACGGCACGCCCTTTCCCGAATAGGCAAAAGCATCCGTATCGGTGCCGGTCGTGCGGCTCGCGGCCTCCCTTTGAAAGGGGATCTCCTTTGTTTTGGCCGCCAAAACAATCAAATCGAGCAATTTTTGATGGACGGCGGGCGCGTGCGTGAGCGTCGGGCCGTTCCCGCAGCGGATGTCACCGTGCTTTTTTGCATTGACGAGCGGCGTGTGCGTATCGTGCGTAACATCCGTAACAATGGCAACGTGCGGGTTGATGGTGCGGGAGATCATCTCCGCGCCGCGCAAACCAACTTCTTCTTGCACACTATTGACGATATAAAGCGCAAAAGGCAGTTCTACTTTATTTTCCTTTAATAAACGTGCAACTTCTGCGATACAAAAACCACCAATACGGTTGTCCAAAGCGCGCCCACAATAGTATTTATCGTTAAGGACCATAAACTCATCTTCATAAGTGATCACACAACCGACATGGATGCCCATCGCCAATACTTCCTCTTTGTCCTTTGCCGCAACATCAATAAAGATGTTCTCCAATGTCGGTGTAATGTTCGCATCTTTTTCGGTCCGCGTATGAATGGCGGGCCAGCCAAAAACGCCCTTGATCACCTTACCGTCCCTTGTGTGGATATTGACGCGTTTAGAAGGTGCGATAAGGTGGTCGCTACCGCCATTCCTGATAACGCTAATAAAACCATCGTCTGAAATATGGTTGACAAACCAGCTGATTTCATCGGCATGGCCCTCTATAACAACCTTAAACGGTTTATCCGGGTTTATCACACCGTAACAGGAACCGTAATTGTCCAATTTCCAATCATCAATATACGGTTTAAGATATTCCAACCAGAGTTTTTGGCCGGGCCATTCATAGCCGGTCGGTGCGGCATTGTTCAAATATTGTTCTAAAAACTTTTCGGATTGTTCTGTTAAGACCATCGTTCTTTAATGGTTATTGATGATTAGTTATTGGAATAGTAATTAGGCATAAAGTGCGCCCCATTGTTCAGGTGCTTCGCGCCAATTTTTTAGGGTCGCCAAATCACTTTTATCTACATAATTTGATCTAACAGCTTCCTCAATCATTGCATCATAATTTGACAAAGCCCGCCAAGCCACATTTTTTTCTAAAAATGCCTTTTCAGCTTTATCAAATCCATAGGTAAAAATGGCCAAAAGCCCGACCACTTCCGCGCCCGCTTCGCGCAATGAATCAACCGCTTTGAGACTGCTCATTCCCGTTGAAATCAGGTCTTCGATGACCAAAACGCGGGCATTTGGCGCAAGTTCCCCCTCTATCAAATTTTGCCGCCCATGCTCCTTTGCCGACGAGCGGACGTAAATGAACGGTTTATCCAACAAATCGGCAACCAATGCACCCTGCGGAATGCCCGCCGTGGCCACTCCCGCCACGACATCGAACGGCTCGAACGATTTTGCGGCCCCCGCGAGCGCATTTTTCACGAAACTGCGGACCTCGGGAAACGAAAGGCTCACCCTGTTGTCGCAATAAATGGGCGATTGCAGCCCGCTTGCCCAGGTAAAAGGCGCGTTCGGTTGGAGTTTGATTGCGTTTATTTGCAGCAATCGGCGGGCAATTTCGGCGGCCACCTGCATGGGTCCTTGGATTTTTGTTTTGGAGAAAAAGAAGAAATTTGTCGCCGAAAAAACCTAACCAATTGATTTTCAACCAATTGCTAAATTGACAAACCAGCAAATCTTTACGATGCCGCAAAGTTATAAAATCTTCATAAACGGAACGCCGCTCTATTTGACCGAGAAGGGCGGCGCGGCCTCGCTCGGCCTTTTTCCATCAAAAACCGTCGTCACCGGGCATTATACCGGGGCGAAAAAATGGCTTTTTCCGTACATCCATTTGCCGGAAAGCACCCAAAATTACGACGCAATTGTGCTCGAATCGAACGACCTGCCCAAATTATGGGCCGATTTTCAATCGCTTTTCAAGGTCGTCGAAGCGGCGGGCGGTTATGTTGAAAATGCGGCGGGCGAGCTTTTGTTGATTTTCCGGCGCGGCTCCTGGGACTTGCCAAAAGGCAAAATTGACCCCGGCGAATCGCATTCAGGGGCCGCCTTGCGCGAAGTCACGGAGGAAACGGGCATTCAAAACCTCGCCCTCGGCGCGTTTTTGACGACCACTTTTCACACCTATGAAATGAAGGGAAAGCGCGTCCTCAAACCAACTTATTGGTTCAAAATGACGACGACCGAAACGGTTTTGGCCCCGCAAACAGAGGAGGACATCGAACAAGCGGTCTGGGAAAGAGCGGGCGATTTTTTGGCGAAAAAACCGGTGGTCTATGCGAGTTTGATGGAGGTTATTTTGTTGGGGATGGAAAATTAGCAAATTTTCAGGCCATTCAATCACCCAAACTTTGCATCAAATCGCCGAGCGGCACTTTGCGCAAAATGGCCAATTGTGCCACCGATTCCATCCGATTCAGGTCGAATTTTTCAACTTGCTTGACCAATTCCAACAACTCCCCGTGTTCATCGGGCGAGAGCGTCCGAAGGCTCCTTTTTTCTTCCAAAAGCTGGAAACGCGCCCATTTTGTCGCAGAAAACGGCTGGTTTATTTTTTCCAAAAGTTCAAGTTCTCCTTCCGAAAGGCTGTCCGCTTTTCGCCCGGCATTGATTTTCAACATGGACGAAAAAAAGGTCTCGAATTCGGTCGGGGGCAATTGCTCCGCTTTTTGCAAAAGCTCTGAAACGCCGATGGAAATTGCAGTCATTTTTGATCTATTTTCAACAAAGATAGTCGTTTTGGCAATACCAGTCCCCCTCAAAAAACCGACGGGTCCGGATAGTTCTTCTTAAAGGGGATCTTCAAAAACTCCAAAACAGACCCCGGTTTGACCGACAAAAAGAAATTGTACGTCCCCCGTGTCGGCTGCCACGAAAACCGCATTTCCCAACAGTGCATGTCGCGGGTGAACCCAAAATCGGGGTACGAAATGCGTTTTGACTTGAAATCATAGCCGATATGGCCCACATTGACCGTCCATTTTGATGAAAGCGGGATGTTGCCCCGCGTGTCGATGCTGTGCAGGCCGACCACAACGGTGTCCTTTCCGCTGTCCAAGAGCCGCCGTTCGAGGCCAAAAGAGTGCGAGATCGAAAAATTGTCGAGCATACCCAAAAAATCGTCGGTTGCCAGCGGCGCAGTCGAATTGGTCGCGTCTTTTGGGTTTTTGCCGGAGGCAAGAGCGCGGATTTGCTTGACCGTCAAATTGGTCGAAAAATTGGCCGAAAGGCGTGGCATGACCAAAATTTTGCCGCGCTCGTCGATCGCAAATTTGTTCACCCGGCGGCCTTTTTGGGAAATGTAAGGGTCGAGCGCGACACCAATTTGGAGGCTCGAAAGCCCTTTGAACAGCGGAAAATTCGCGCCCGTCGTGATTTGCGACCAGTTCAACGTATCGCCGAGCGGGGTGAGGTCGTAGCTGCCGGAAAAATTGAGGCTGCGCAAAATCGTGATTTTTTTGACCGTCGAATCTTTTTTGGAGAAAAATTTGGCCTCCAACGTGTTGCCCAAACTGTACCCGATGCTCGACGAGGTGCGCCCCGAAATGCCCGGTTTCGCAAAACTTTGATCGTCCAAAATCGTGTAAAGTTGTTTCGTACGGCGCGTCGGGCGCGTATCGATTTGCACGGAATCAACAAAATTGCCGCCGAGATATGGCCGAAAATTGAAATTGACCGACGGCACAACTTTGTGCCGGATGCCGCGAACGAGGCCGCGTTTGAATTGTTTTGTGCCAAAAAGTACCGTGTTCAGCCCTGCGCCCATATTGAACTCGCGGTACGCAATCGGTTTTCGCACCGTCCTTTTCACGACTTGGCCGTACATCGTCGTGTCGTTCGCGAAGGTCGGATAGGTCTCGCCGGTGATCGCATCGACCGCCGTCCCAGTTTCGCGGGGCGCAAAAATGGGCGTCGGGTCGAACGTTTTTTCGAGACGGTCGAGGTACCAGGCCTCCGTATAATTGATGTTTGGCGAAAATTTGAAAAACTTAAAAACGTCGAGTTGGATATCCGAGCTTGCCCGGTGTTCGATGCCAAATTTTTTGGTTTCCCAAGCCCGTTGCAGTCCGTTCGGCGCAAAGATCGAATCGTCGCGGGTGCGAAATTCGTTGGCCAGTTTTGAATTATAGACGAACGTCGTCCGCTCGAACCATTTCTCCTGCCCCACCCTTTCCTTCTTTTTGAACGGGTAAATGCGGTTCATCTGAAAGTCGATATTCGGCAAATTGATGGTCATTTCGTGCGTCTGCGTGTTCTGTGAATGCCGCATAGAGGCCGAGAGCGAATACGGTTTCCCGGGGAAAATCTGTCGGTAATTGAGGTTCGACGACAACGAATTGCGGTGGACCGACGCATAATCATTTAGGTTTTTTTGCTGAAAACCGTTCGTCTGGATATTGACCGAGCCGCCAAAATTGCGCGTCGGGTGCTTTTTCGCGTCCTGCGAATGGTTCCATTGCAGCGAAATCGAGCGGTCGTGGACTTTTTCGGCCCGCGCATTTTCGGTCACGCGGTCGCGAAAACCGAGGTCGATCGCGCCGCGAGAATGGTATTTTTGGTCGTACCGCCAGTTTGTCCGCGCCCCCCAAGTGCCGCGCAAATACCATTCAAAGAAAAAAGTCGCGTCCATATGGTCGTTTATCGGCAGATAATAGCCGATATTTTGAAATCCGAGGCCCAAAACGGGGTCATAATCAAAATCGCGCGGCAAAAGGAGGCCCTGTTTTTTGGTCTTCGACAAAGGGAAAAAACCGAACGGCAGCACCAGAGGGGTCGGGATGTCCGCAATCTCGAGGTGCGATGGCCCGATGACGATCAATTTATCGGTGATAACCTTCAATTTCGAGGCCCGGATGCCGTAGTGCGGGTGATCCGCGTCGCAGGTCGTGAGGACGGCGTTGTTGTTATATATGGTGTTGATGGTCGAGGTGTCGGACGTTTTTTGGGAGACGAACTTGGATTTTTCGCCGACGACATACAGGTTTTCCTGCAAGGTGCGGGCCTCGTAAATGATGCCTTTTTGGCTCTTGAAATTGTATTTGAGCTGTTTTGCCTTAAAATCCTGGTCGCGATCCTTAAAATTTGGGACGTTCCCGACCGTGCGCCCGGTCGTTGAATCCGTCCGTTGGAGGGCGGTCACCGTGTTTTCGCCATAATCCAAAATGATATAATCGGACTTCAAATCGATGGTCCCATATTTCATCGCGGCATTTCCCCAGAGGTGGAGTTTTTTGCTTTCAATGTCAAAAAACATCGAATCGGAGGCCGAATAATCGACCGGGGCATTGAGCGCGTCGCGGTTTATCTTCAACTCAAAACCCTTTTTTTGGGGGGCCAAACTGTCGGTTCTTGCAAAATCCAAAACGGGCGGGCGGGTTTGCGCGGAATCGGGCGGGCTGGCGAGGCCATCGCGTTTTTTGCCCCATTTGTCAAAACTTGCGATCGAATCCGGCGTTTGCGCAGCCCCAACCATCGCCATAAAAACGAGGCTGGCCACGAAAAAACCGGAAATCAAGGTAGTTTTGCGCATAAATTTTAACAGACAATGAGAACTAAAACCGGGCAATGGTACGCCAACCAAACGTTCGCAATGTTCGTTTTGCCGCTCCTTTTTGCATTTTTTAACGGTGGTTTGTTAAAAAAAGCCACGCCGTCGCCCGATTATTTTCGGATAAAAACCGTCGTCCTCGATGCCGGGCACGGCGGAAAGGACCCCGGCTGCGGCGGTGTTTTTTCGCACGAAAAGGACAATGCGCTCGCCGTCACCCTCGCGCTCGGGGCGCAGATTGAAGCCAATTTCCCCCAAGTAAAGGTCATTTTTACCCGTAAAACGGATGTTTTCATCCCGTTGATCGACCGTGCGAAAATCGCAAACGAGGCGAAGGCCGACCTCTTCATCAGCATCCATTGCAACTCGCTGCCCGTCAAAAAATCGACGATCGAAGGCACGGAAGTTTATGTCCTCGGCCTCCACGCCGCAGACCGCAACCTTGATGTCGCGATGCGCGAAAACGAGTCGATCTTGATGGAAAAGGACTACCAAAAAACCTATTCGAGCTTCGACCCCGATTCGCCGGAGGGCACGATCTTTTTCTCGGCCTGGCAAAGCGCGTATTTGGAACAGAGCATCGCCTTCGCCAGCCTCGTCAATGATGCGGTTGTCGAAACGGGGCGAAAAGGGCGCGGCGTTCGACAGGCCGGTTTTTTGGTTTTAAAAGAAACCGCCGCGCCGAGCGTCCTCATCGAGACCGCCTATTTGACGAGCGAAACGGACGAAAATTATATCGGCAGCGTTGAAGGGCAGAACGATATGGCGGCGGTCATTTTTGGTGCGTTTTCTAGCTGGAAATCGCAGATGGAAGGCGGGGCGGTCAATGTTCAAAAACAACCGAAAACAACGCCCGCCATTCAAAACAAGGGAG
>JANOQP010000813.1:0-4600 GCA_031414895.1 Saprospirales bacterium | reverse complement strand
TTGACCCCAGAACAGTTGTCGGACAAAATCTGCCCAGCTTTGGAAGGCACTTTTCTGTCCCAATTCAAGGTGTGGTTTGATTCGCAATTCCCTGTAAATCAAGCACTTACAAGAAATTTGTTCTTTAAAAAATGCAAGAAGCTTATGCCAGTTTGAGCGGCCTACCCGCTGGGGCTGGTTGGATTTACAACTTTATGTCGTCGAAAACGTGTACAACTTCACGTCGTAGATCATAAAACCTCGCGCCAGCCTCGTCCGAGTTTCGTCTGCCCAATTATTTTTATTTAAACCGGATCGCGCGAACGGGTGTCACCCGGTGGATCAACAGCGCGGGCAGCAGCAAAAAGAGCAAAGTGACCACCAAAGTCCCGATGTTCAGCCAAAAGACGGTCGGCCAATCGATCGCGACGGGCGCGTAACTCAAAAAATAATCGGCCTCCGGCAGCCGGATGAACCGGAATTTGTCTTCCAAAAAACAAAAGAGCAGCCCCAGCAAATTGCCCCAAAGCAGTCCTGCCCCCGTGATCCAGGCCGCATGGATGAGGAAAATGCGCCGGATCTGGCCGTTTTGCGCACCGAGCGCTTTGAGCACGCCGATCATATTGGTCCGTTCGAGGATCAGGATGAGCAGCGCGGTGACCATGTTGATGATGGCGACGGCGAGCATGAGGCCAAGGATGACCACCTTGTTGTAATCTTGGAGGCCGAGCCACTCGAAAATGGCGGGGAATTTTTCGCGTATGCTCGTCGCGAGCAGCGAGCCGGGCAGGATTTCCTCGTGGATGTATTGTGAAAAAACGTCCACATCGGCGATATCGTCCAAAAAAACCTCGAACCCGGCCACCTCGCCCGCCTGCCAACCGAGCAGCCGCTGCACTTGCCGGATGTCGCAGAGGGCAAATTTTCGGTCAAATTCCTCCAAACCTGTTTTATAAATGCCGCAAATTTGGAAAAGCCGCTTCAATTGCTGCCCTTCTTTCACAAAATAGACGATGAACTTGTCGCCCACGCCCACCGAAAGCCGATCGGCGGTCTGGCGGCTGATGAGGATATCGCGGCTGCCCGAGGTGTCGGCGAGGTCGATTGCGCGGCCTTCGAGCAGGTACGGTTGGAGCCGCGCCCAGTCGAAATCGGGGCCGATGCCTTTGAGCAAAATGCCCTCGATCTGCTCTTTTGATTTGATGATGCCGGGTTTGATGGCGAAGGATTGGACGTGCGCGACACCGCCCTTTGTCCGGGTCTGTTGAAAATCGTTTTCGAGGGCGACGCCACCGACGGTCCTTTCTTTTTCAAAAAAAATGGGGCCGAGCGTGTCTAAAATCGAGCGAAAATCGAGGCTGTCCGGGATTGCCGTTGGCTCGAAACTGAGCGACGAATTGGTGTCACTGATATGGATATGCCCCCAAAAACCGAAGATTTTTTTGCTGATCTCTTGCTGAAAGCCCGCAATCATGGCCGTCGCGGCAATCATCACGGCCACCGAGAGCGCGACCGCTGCCACCGCGATGCGGATGATGAAGCGCGAAAAGGTCTTTTCGGTCGAGAAGGCGAGGCGGCGGGCGATGAAATTTGGGAGCATCTGTTTGTTTAAAAAAGGGCCATGGATGTTTTGTCGCAAAAGGAACGAGAAATTTCAACAAAAAAACGGGCACGGCTTGATGTTTCGATCGCCAAATGTCACCTTTGTTGGACGAAAAACCCCGTGCCCGCCGTTCTCCGGTGCAGTTTTTGCGCCATCGATTCCGGGCATTTTGACCATCAAAGTTGCAATTCCTCATTTTCAGAAAAAAAAGCTGTGTTAATCGTCTCTTTTTGGGCGCGGAAAAGGCTTCTTTTTTTGTTTTCCCGAAATTATGGACAACGCAATCTCCCTCGCGAAGGGCTCTCATAAATCTCCGGCCATGCACGGCCAACCGAGCAAACGGGAAATTACCCGCCTCAAAACCGAATTTGCACGGGTCGACCTCGATGCCCGTGAATTTTTCTTTAGAAAGGCGGTGGTGGCCTACTTGGACGAGAAATTGCAATTGGAGCATTTGGCGTACAGCATGGAAGGGGTTTTCCCGGCCATGTCCAAACAGGAAATCCGGGATTTCCTCAACAAATTGGAGATTGATAAGGTCGGGCTCAACGGTTCGCGCGACTTTTATATGGACAAGGTTTGGGAGAATTTCACGCTTGCGGGCAAGACCCATCGCCCCGCCCCCTCCTTATAGGTCGATATGCCGGAAAACTACCTGCCCCCTCCCAGTCTTTTTGATTCTTTTGTCCGCCAGCCCGATGATGTCGTGGGGATGGTCGCTTTTGGGCTTTACCATGCGGACGAAATTGCCTTTATCGAACAAAATTTGTCCGATTTGACCTCAAAGGAAGCTTTGGTGTACGCAATCGACATTTTTCGCGCCAACGCCACCGCCCAGGTCGAGGGTTTTTACCGTGGCCCGGCGGCGGCCTTGGTCGAGGCTCATTTCATAAAAATCAAGTCTGCGTCCCTGTCCTCCCCAAAACTTGCAGCGGCCATCGAACTGGTCCGGTCGCTTGTCCACGATGCCGAAATCGGTGAGGCAATAAAGGCGACGGCCGGGTTGTTGGCAGAACTGGGGGGCCAGTCAGAACGCCAACAGCAGTTGGGCATGATTGCCAGCAATTATGAGTTTGTCCAAAAAACTGCCCGAAAAGGGGTCATCACCTTCGAGGAGACCCGCATCGGCCATGCCGTGGCGGCGGACAAAATTTTGTCCATCATAGGTGATGTCGAGACCGAATTTGGCCGAAAATAAACGCGCCCAAATCGGCCGATCACACCCTCGGCGTCTGTTTTTCCACATAGATCTTGCCCGGGACGCAGCCCCCAAACTGCGATTTGCCCTCCCAAAAGCCTTCCAAGATGAGGGTCTTGTTGTCTTTTTCCTTCAAAACGAGGTGCATGTTTTTGAGGCACCAATCGTAGCCGGGAATCTCCGATTTGTCGAGGATGGACCCTTCCGAAAGCTCCACGACGACCGACCGATCGATGGTGCCTTTGAGGTCCATTTTGGCAAATTTGTCGCCCCAATGGACGGTCGAATGGCCCGTGAGTTTTTTGCCGACCTTATAGATCCGAATCTCGATTTGGAACTCGCTCGTCGTCCCCGCGTCGGATTCTTGGGTGACCACGCCCTGCCAGATGCCGTCGTAGCGGCTTTGGGAAAACATTTCCGAAGGCAAAAGGCAAAAGGCAAAGGGCAAAAGGAGCGCGGACAGATTTTTTTTCATGACAAAACCGGGCGATTTTTTAACGGCGGAAAGATAGCGCGGCCATCCCGGCTGCCCGGATTTTGCCCCAAGTTTTAACGCAGCAAACAAGCGTTCGCGACAATTTTTGGTCGAAAACCCGCCTTTCACGCCGCCAAGACTGCCGCCAGTTTTTTTAGGAGCCGCGCACTTTCCCCAAAATCGAGCGTCTGTTGCCCGTCCGATTTCGCCTCTTCGGGCCGGCAATGTGTCTCGTAAATAACGCCGTCCGCGCCCGCCGCCGCCGCCGCGAGCGCGATCGGCATGACGTGCCTGCGGATGCCGATGCCGTGCGACGGGTCCGCAATTACCGGGAGGTGGCTTTTTTCGCGCAAAATGGGGATCGCGTTGATGTCGAACGTGTTGCGCGAGGCCGTTTCGTAGGTCCGGATGCCGCGTTCGCAGAGCATCAAATGCTCGTTTCCTTTTGAAAAAATGTACTCCGCCGAGTTCAAAAGGTCGGCGATGGTGCCGCTGATGCCGCGTTTGAGGAGCACGGGTTTTCCTGCCCGACCCAGTTCTTCGAGCAAATTATAGTTCTGCGAATTGCGCGCGCCGACCTGAAAAACATCCACAAAATCCATCATTTCCTCGATCTGCGAGACCATCATGACCTCGGTGATGATCTTGATCCCGGCGGCCCGCGTGTGCGCATGCCACATTTTCAGCCCGTCAATGCCGAGGCCGCGAAAGGCGTAGGGCGACGAGCGCGGCTTAAAAACACCGCCGCGCATGATTCGCACGCCGTTTGTTTTGAGGTGCTCGACGACCTCGATGACCTGTTCCTCGCTCTCGATCGAGCATGGCCCGGCCATGATCGCGAAGCCGCCGCCGCCAATTTTCACACCGTCGCCAAGGTCGATCATGGTCGGTCCGACGCGCCATTTTCGGGAGACGAGTTTGTATTCATCGGTCACGCGGTGGACATCGGCAACGCCTTCGAGCGAACCAATTTGCCGCAAATCGAGGTCGCCCTTGCCGATGCAGACGAGGTAATCGCGGTTTTGGGTGCTGACTTCGTTGGGAACAAAGCCGAAGGCTTTTATCTTTTCAAACACTTTCAGGCGGGACTCTGGGGCGATGTTATTGGCGAGTTGAACGATCATAATCAATTGATTTTCAGGGCGATAAATAGGTTGCTAAAATATTTTTAAAAAAAATGGAATGTTTCAAAAACCTGTTTTACGATTGTAAAAATTTTCTTTTCACCTAAAATTTTAAAACGCTTTGTTTATGGAAACAACACGCACAAATTGGCTTGCCGTCCTCGTGTCGGCGGTCGCCGGGGTCGCCCTCGGCTGGCTTTGGTACGGTATGCTATTCCTCC
>JANOQP010000812.1:0-10889 GCA_031414895.1 Saprospirales bacterium | reverse complement strand
ATCGTTTTCACACCTTTGAAATCCATCGGCGATTCGAGGTCGGCGTACATCCCGGCGTATGGCGCGGCGTCTTTCGCTTTGATGAACTCGCCGACGTTGTTCGACGGGTTTTTGGCCGTTTTGTTCGGGTTTGCCACCACTTTGAACGGATAGCCCGTGGCTTCGAGATAGCCGTTGGCAAAATACTTGAAGTTCGAGATGGTCGTCGCCGCCGTTTCGTGGTCGTCGATGCAACCGTTGTAGGCAGCGCGTTTCCAGGCGATATTGTCGAGGTGCCAATCGGCCGACGCGCCCTGTTCGCCAAAATTGAAGAAAATGATCATTTTCTTGTAGTCGCCGCCAGCGAGTGCGCTGAAATCGGTCGAGACTTTCACCCAATCGGTGCCGGTCGTGAAATATTTCGCGCTTTCCACGCCGGGGCTGGTGCCGCCTTCCAATTTGAAAACGATGGGCATTCCCGCAGCCGGGGCCTTCACCAAAAGCTCAAACTGGTTGTACGTCGTCAGGTCGATGCCGAGCGGGAACTCGATGCCGAGGGCGGCATATGGGTCGTTTTCCGGGTCCACATATTTGCCCGATTTCCCGCTCTGGTTGACCGGTTGGATGGCCGGGTTGTTGACCAAAGAAAGGGCAGCCGCGCCCGCTCCGTAGGCATAGTTGCGCTGGCATTCGTAGTCGTCCACGATGTTCGGGATGGCCACCACGCCCTCGCACGGGTCGACCGTCGCCGGGCCTTGCGTGAGGTTGTCGAAGAAATAAATCGTGCCTGCACCGGCCACTGCCGGGTCAAAGATCACGCGGAGCGAGGCCCAGTCGGTGATCGCCTGATGGGCGGTGAAGTCAAAATTGAGCGTTTCCCACTCGCCGGGGGTCTTCAAATTGCGGGTCACTTCCTTGTTGCCCTGGGCGATGGATTCGAGCTGCATGGTCACTTTGACCGAGCCAACGGGGGCCCAAACGTCAAGATTGTATTGCGGCTTCGCCGAAATATTGATAAAGCCCGGAGCGACCGCCGCAATGGTCGAGAACGGCGACGAGCCTTTGATGTACTTGCCGACTTTCGCCGACGTGTTCACGCCGCCCGCAGCCGGGTTGTTTTCAACGGAAAAAATGCCGTTCAAGATCATGTTCCCATCAAGCGGTTCCCACGGGAGGAACGCGCCGGCCTCGAAGGTCTCGATCGAGGTATTGGTTTTTTCGCCCCAAAACATATCGTCGATATAATAGACATCGCCCGCGACGGCATCGACGCTGGCATTGAAAAAGATGCCGAATTTTTTGTGCGAAGCAGCGGCCTGCGAGCTGAAATCAACGACATATTCGACCCACGCGTTGGCGGTCGTCACGTTCACCCAAACTTCTTTTGCGCCCGACGCGCCGCCTTCGAGCTTGAACAGGTGCTGGCCTGTTTTAGGCGACCAAATTTTGACGTGCATCTGGTTTTTCACCGAAAGGTCGATCGGGTTTTCGTTGTCCGTCAAAAGGACCGCCCATGCCTCGGCGACGGGGTCAATGTACTTTCCGACCAGTTTCGACGGGTTGTCGCCGTTCACCTGCGGGTTCGGCACGACGGAAAGCGAGTCCCAGCCGTTGGAATAACTGGCGTTGCGGTTGCACTCAAAATCGTCGATGATCGGCTCGGCGACCGCGCTTTTGCAGGCGCAGCTTTTAGGCACGGCCCGCAAATCGTCGAAATAATACGTCCCGTCGGTGCTGGTGCCGGGCGCGAAAAAGATGACGATCGTGTTCAAGGTCGTCGCGGCGGCCTTCGCCGACATATCAAAAGTGTACTCGCGCCAGTTGCCGGAAGTGGCAATATTGCCCCGGACTTCGAGGCCATCGCCGCCGCCTTCGAGCTTGAAAAGTATCTCGGAGGCCGATGGCGCATGGACTTTCAGCACAAACTGGTTGTTGGTCGTCAGGTCGAGCGGCGCGGGCAAAATGGCGCGGAGGGCCGTCCATTGCTCGGCGATATTGCGGTCAAATTGGCCGACCGTGGCCGAATTGTTCACCGGGTTGGGCGCGGGATTGGCGACCGAAGGCGTATAAAGGCTGCCCAAACCTTCCCATGTCAGCGCGGCCGCGCCTTCAAAAGTCTCTTTTTCGTCGCCGGGCAAAACACCCCGGATATCGTCGAAATAATACGTCAAACCGGGGTCAACCGTCGTGAACGGGTTGAACGCGATGAGGATTTTGTCGAGCGCGGGATGGTCCACGCCACAATTGAGGTTAAAGCTCATCTCGACCCACTGGTTTGCGACCGGGATGGTTTTGAATTCCTCGACCGCTTTGCCGCCGCCCTCGATTTTGAACAGCACTTTATGCCCCGTGACGGGCGACCAAACTTTCATTTTTATCTGCGAAAATTTGGACAAATTGATGGGCGGCGCTGGCGTTGTGCCGAGCGCGTAGGTGAAATCGCTGGATGGGTTGTTCACCATTTTGCCGACCGTAGTAGAGGTGTTCGCGCCGGACGCATCGGGGTTGGCGATGAACTCGACGGTCTGATTGGCAATGCCGTTGCCGACAATCCAAGTGAAATTGGTCGGCTCGAAACTTTCGTACAGGATTTGCGCGGAGGCCGTCGTCGCCCATGCGAAAAGGGCGAAAATGCCGCAGAGTAATGCTTTTTTCATGCTCGAAAAATTGTTTGAATGGTTATGAAATGTATGGATTGGATGGAGTGAGGGGGTGACTTTAAGTCACCCCCTCACTTGACGACTAATTTGCCCGCCGCCCCATTTTCTTTTTTCAAAAAATAAACCCCGCTCGCCAGTCCTTTAAGTTCGAGTCCTACCGATTTTTGGTTTTTTTCAACAAAAAAAGACCGCACCAGCCGCCCGTTTTCGGCGACCAAATCCAGCCGCTCCCTTTTTTTCGGGGCAATGTCAAATTCGACTTTTGCCCGCCCTTCGGAAACCGGGTTTGGGAAAATGTTCATCCCAGCTGCCTGATTTTCAACAAGTTGCGTCGCGCCCACCGTGTTGTCCGGCACAAAACCGAGGGCCGTGAGCGCGGGCGAAATCTCCGGGTTTTGCATAAAAAGCGACCACAAAAGCCCCGACCGATAATTTTCGATCATGCCGATGATGGGGCCTTGGTCGATTGCCAAATAGGAATCGGCCACCCAATTTTGGTCATCGTTGAAAGCGTCAAAAAAACCCATTTCGCCCCAAAGTTTCGCGCCGCGAACGCGATAAAAGTTTTTGAGCGCGGCCAAACTTTCGCCCGGCGTGTACGGCATCGAGCTTAAAGCGGCGGTCGGGGCGATGGTCCCGTCGTTGCTGTTCGGCTTGTTCGCGGCATATCCGCTCGGCACGTCGGAGGCGGTGAGGCCCCAACAATCGGCTGAATATCCGGCGTGGTTCTGCGGATTTTCAATGCAATAAGCCCGATTTATGATGCTATGGTTGCGATTTTGGGTGAAATAATTGCAAAAACCGTCCTTTTTGCCGCGTGGGTCAAATCCCAAAAATGAATAGTGCGCGAAAAAAAGTGGCCCGCCCTTCGCCTCGCCGACGAACAATTTGTGGCCATAAAAAGAGAGGCCCGAATAATAGTTTTGGGCTGTCCAGCCCGTTGCCCAAAGGCTCGCGGGAATCGGGTGCGTCGGCGAGGCTGCCGCCAAAATATATACGATCATCGCCTCGTTCCAGCCGCGAAGTTGGAAGTTCATCTGCCAGCCAAAATTGGGCGACCAATGCCAATAAAGCACGCCGCTGTTGTTTTTTCGGTAAAAATTCCAGTCGACATCCTCCCAAATATCGGTGATGGACGACCGGACAGCGGCCTCGATGGGGTCGTTCGGGTCGTCAAAAAACTGCCGTGCTGCGAGCAAACCTTGCATCAAAAAAGCAGTTTCAACCAAGTCGCCGCCGTTGTCGAACTGGCTGAACGGGACGACATTCCCCGTGTTCCCGTCCATCCAATGGGGGAAAACGCCATGAAATTTATCGGCAAAACCGAGGAAACCGACGATTTTCAACAGCCGGTCGCGCCCTTCTTCTCGTGAAATAAAGCCCCGGTGAACGCCGACCAAAATGGCCATCACGCCAAAACCGCTGCCGCCCGTCGTTATTATATCACCTGAAGAATTCCGTTCGCGGGCCATGCCGGACGCGGGGTGCGCGAATTCCCAAAAATAACGGAACGTGTATTTTTGAACCATGTCGAGGAGCGCGCTGTCGGACTGTTCGGCCACGGTCGCGGGGGCATCGTTGGAGGTCGCGATGGTTTGGCCAAGCAAATTTTGCCCCTCGATTTTGTAAAAAAAAGTGATGGGAACGCCCGGCAAATGTCCCGTGAAATCGAGCGCGGAGCGTTCGGCCGTGCTTTTCAAAAAGGAAAAATTCGCGCCGCCGTCGTCCGAACGGAGGATGCGGAAATTGGTCGCGCCCGTCGGTTTTGTCCAATTCAGCTCCGCGTGGCTGTCAAAACCGGTCGCCGAAAGCGCGATTTGCGCCGTCGCCGTCGTCAATCCGGTGCAGGAAAGCAGCGAAAAGATGATCAACAGTCCGCTGTGCGGGAATATTTTCAAAACAGGAGATGGTTTGGTCATGGCGCGAATCGGCAAGCAAACCTATCTTAAAATTCCGCCCGCTCGGTCAGAATTATTGAAAAACAGACCTCACTTTGACTACGCCATGCTAAAATCGGTCAAAAATGAATGATGAAATCCGCCAAATTGACCGTCTCGCCGAGGCCGAGTTTTTTGCGCAGCCGATATCTTTTGTTCTCGATGCCCCGGATGCTCATGCCGAGGAGCGCGGCGATTTCTTTTGACGAGAGGTTGAGGCGCAGGAGCGCGGCCAGCCGGAGGTCGCCGGGCGTGAGGTCGGGCCAGTCGTGTTTCATTTTATGGAAAAACGCGTCGTGGACCTCGTTGAACGCTTTTTCAAAAACCGACCAATCGGCATCGCTCGACAGGTGGTTTTCGATGAGGCGGTCGAGGCGGTCGGCATCGCGGACGGGCAGTTCGAGCCGGGCCAGTTCGTTTTTGAGTTCGAGGAGGGCCTCGTTTTTTCGGATTTGCGAAAGGGTGGCGTTGGAGAGTTCGCGCGAGCGGTTTTCGACCTCGTTTTTGAGGAACTCACGCTCCGACTGGGCGCGTTGGTCGGCGAGGTCGCGGGCGTTTTCGGCGGCCAGTTTTTCGAGGTTTCGGGTCATCCGATGGCGCGTCGTTTTTTCCGTGAAATAAAAAACGGCCATCATCAGCCCTGCCCAACCGAGCATCGCCCAACCGGATTGCCACCACGGACGGGCAATTTTGAACGAAAAAAGCACCGCGCCCGCTCGGTTTTTCAAAAAATATTGCCCGGGCGCGAGATTGGCCAGTTCGAGGAAATCGCCGGGGCGGGTTTTCAGGAAAATCGTGTCAAAGCCGATCAAGTTTTCGCGGAGCAAAAAGCCGTCGAAGCGCAACGGCTGGCCGTCGAACGGTTTGGCGAGGTGGATGCGGAGGGCATTTTGGTTTGCCGAAAGGGTTCTCTCAAAACCCGCCGAGCTGATTTTTGGATAAAAAAAGCCCGTTTTGCCCGAAAGGAACTCGACAGCGGCGACGCTGATTTGCCCACCGTTTTTTGAAAAATGGCCGCCAGCTCGGCTGTCCCAAATCGCGTAGCCGCTTTCTTGGCAGAACAAAAACAGGCCGTCGTTGTCGAGCGGAATGATGTTTTCGGATTCGGGGATGAGCGAAATGGGCAGCATAACGGGGGCATCATTTCCCGAAAAAAACCGGACCTCACCATCAAAAACATCGAACCTCGATTCGTTTTTTCCAAAAAAAGAAAAAACACGGCGGCAACCGTTGGGCAAGTTTTCAGTCGGTGCGGGCGTGGTTGCTGGGTTTTTCAAAAGGAAAAATCGCCCGCCCGCCCGCGCCAAAAGTTGGTCGCCGCGCCGCGAAAGGCTGACCTTAAAATCGGTCGGCAGCCCGCGAATTGGGCGGATCTCGGTGATTTTTTTCAAATCTGCGCCCAGGTTGACGGCCCAGATCCCGGCGTTCGGATGGCAGATCCAAAGGTTTCCGAGGTTGTCAAAAGCCAGTTCCTTGACCGGTTTTTCAAAGCCCTCGACGCGGTGGCCGAACGCCCAAGTGCCGCCCGGTTTTTTTTCGAAAACAACGAGGCCGCCGTAGGTTCCCTGCAAAAGTTTGTCCGGCGAACCAGGGATTTCGACTGTCGCCCAACCGCCCGTGATGGCTGAAATGCGCGCCGCTGTTTTGTTTTTTATCAAAAAAGTACCGTCGTTGTGGCCGCAGAGAAGCTGCCCGGCAAATTTGCGGAGCTGCCAAACCTGTCCCTGCGTCCCGGGGACCAGGTTGAAATCAGGCGCGTTTTTTTCCTCTCGATGGGCGGACAGGTTTAAAAATGGGCGCACAAAAACGCCTTGATTGGTGCCGATATAGAGGTTTTTTTCAAATAGCGCGGCGGAATAAACGCTCCCAAGCTGTCCCGAAAGGTCGGAATGCCACCTGACAGGCGAGGCGATTTCGACAAAATCAATGCCCTTGTCGAGGCCGAGCCAGAGGTTGCCGTCGGGGCCGGCGTGCATGGAGAGGACGGTGTTGTTTTGCAGCCCGGTCGTGCGGTCGAGGCGGAAACGGAGGTTTTCGAGCGTATCGAACACGAAAACGCCGCCCAAAATAGTGCCGATGGCGAGGCTGCCGTCGGGCAAACGGAGCGCCTTGTTTGGCTGCAAACCGCGCAGGACAGGGGCGAGCGGGTTTTGCCACGGGGCGCATTTTCCGTTTTTAAATAAAAAAAGGCCGTCGCTTTTCGTGCCGAGGAGGATGCCGCCGCCGCCGTTTTTTTCGGGGAGCATGAAGGCCACGATCGTGTTTGCGAGCGGCTCGCTGCCCGGCACGAAACGGAAGCCGCCGCCGCCGGGCAGGAGGTCAAAAAGGCCACGGCCGATGCCCTGAAAAACGGTGCGCGGCCCTATTTTTTGGAGGAACATGAGTGCAGCGGGCGGTTCGAGCGGGGCGGTTTTTTGACCGTCGAAGCGGTAAATGATGCCAAAAGATTGAAAAAAAACGTCCTTTTCGCCCGCCGGGGCGAGGATATGCCAAAATTCCTCCTGCCGGATATTTGAGGCATCGCCGAGGTTCTTGGAGAGGGAACGATAGGCAAAGCGCAGGTTTTCGTCGCGCTCAAAATAGCCGAACTCGGCAAACCCGCCCACGAAAACGCGCCCATCGCGGCAGGCCACAGAGCGCACGATTTGGCCGTCGGGCAGCGAAAAAGTTTGCCAGCGGCTGCCGTCGAAGGCCAAAAGCCCGGCATTGTTTGCAAAAAAAAGGGTTGAGGCAAGGTCGTCGGGCGGGCTCTCGGCGATGGCCCAGGTCTGGTTTTGGCCGCCGAACGCGTTTTTTTCAAAATGGAGGATGCGCGGCATTTCCTGTGCAGCGGCGGCGAAAAGGATGGGCCAGAAAAGGAGGAAAAGGGCGCGGCGCACGGCGATTTTTTTTTGAAATATTTGGGTGAAAATAGGCAAACCGTCGTTTGCCCGCCCATCTCCCCCGATTTTTATGGCCGATACGAAGTCCTATGTTTTTTATAAACCGTGAACAACTTTTTTAACACATAGTAAGATAGGGATTTCACATAGAAATCATAGATTTTGAACAGCCAAAAGCTATCATGACTATGTGAAGTTTCTATGAATCTATGTGATAAAAAAGCCCACAAAATTATTTGCCTTTGGAAAGCGACAAATCCTTCTTTTGCGCGTTTGGGTAAAACCATTTTCGTGCAACAAAACCGCCCGTCGCTCGTCTGTTTTTTATGAGAAAAATCAACCTCGCCCTTTTCCTCTTTTTGTTTTTTGGAAATTTGAACGGCCTTTTTTCCCAAACCGGGGGCGGGAAAGTTGTTGGTGGGGACGCCAACAACGGCCAAGCCCAAAACCCAAAACTTTCCATTCAAGGCCGCATTCTCGAAAAAGGGAGCGACGACCCGCTCGCCTATGTCACCGTCCAATTTAACGATGGCCAAAATGCCGTTTTGACCGATATCAACGGTTTTTTTAAAATAGCCAGCTCGCGCAAACCGACCCATTTGAAGATTTCATACCTCGGTTTTTTGCCCCAAAACCTGCCCGTCGCGGATTTGAAAAGGACAGACCTGATCATAAAATTGGAAGAAAATGCGGGCCGTCTCTCCGAAATAACCATCCGCCCAGACAAATACAGCCGCAAGGACAACCCCGCCGTCGACCTCATCGAACAGGTTTTTTTGCACAAGGACGAAAACCGGAAAGAGGGCCTTGCCTATTATCAATTTGAAAAATACGAAAAACTGCGGATGGACCTGAATGGCATCACGCCCAAATTTCGCCGAAAATGGTACTTCCGGCCCTTCCCTTTTATGTGGGACTATTGCGACACGAACGAGGTCAACCAGCGCGTTTCGCTCCCGTTTTTCCTCCGCGAACGAACGGTCGAGTCGTTTTATCGGCGCGAGCCGAAATCAAAAAAGGAAAAACTGCTCGGCGAGCGGCAGGAGATGTTGGACGATGAATACGACGTGGACGAGGATGGGGTTTCTGCCCAATTGTCGTCGCTTTATTCGGATATCGACATTTATGAGCCGTCCATTTTGTTGATTGACCGCCAGTTTATCGGGCCGCTTTCGGGCGCGGCCAATGCTTTTTACCGTTTTTACATCACCGACACGACGGTTTTTGAGGAAAAAAAATATTGCAACGTCTTTTTTGCCCCGAAGAACAAGACCGACCTCGCCTTTATGGGCACTTTGCAGGTCGCCCTCGACGGTTCGTACGCCGTCCGCCGGGTCGATATGGGGGTCACGAAGGACGCAAACCTCAACTTTGTCTCCGATTGCCGCATCCAACAGGCGTTTGAATGGGTCGCCGATTCGTCGGGGTCGCGCCGACTTTTGCTCGCGCAAGACATGGTGACGATGGATTTTAAGATGCTCAAATACAAAGAGGGTCGCAGCCTCGGCGCGCGGCGCACCGCTTTTTACCATAAATACCGCCTGAACGAACCCCTCCCCGACTCGCTTTTCGCAGGGAAACAGATCATGCTCCGAGATACGGGTGATTTGCGAAAACGCGATTCTTTGTTTTGGAAATCAAAACAGATCGAGCCACTTGATTCGGCAGAAATGGGCGTGGGCGAAATGTACGACCAGCTGCAGGCATCAAAATTGTTCAAAAGAATGGCCAAGGTCGGCATGGTGATGGGCACCGGTTATTATAAATTTGGCAAGATCGAACTCGGCGAACTCGGATCTGCGTTCAGTTTCAACGGCATCGAAGGCTATCGTTTTCGCCTCGGCCTGCGCACCAACCGCAAGTTTTCGCAACGCTGGCAAATGACCGGCTACGGTGCCTACGGGCTTGACGATTTGACGTGGAAAGGCGGCGCATCGACCACGATCGCCCTGCCCGGGCGGCAGTACAATCGGTTCCCGAACAACCAGTTCCGGTTCAGTTACGAGCATGATTTGCGGCTGCCGGGCTTTTTGCCGAGCGACCAAGTGGGGACGTTTTTCGGCTCTTTTCAGCGCGGGACGAACGATAAATTGCTCCTAAACCGCGTCGCCCGCGCCGAATATTCGCGTGAATGGCGCAACAATTTTGGCATCGGCGCAAATTATCAACGCCGCCAAATCACGGGCGCTGGCGCACTTTTCGTCGAGCCGACGGGCAGCGAAAAAACCAGTTTGATCACGTCGGAACTTGGCGGCCACATCCGTTTTGCGCCGAACGAGACGTTTTATCAAGGCGCGGTCGAGCGGTACGCGACCAACAACCGCTGGCCGGTCTTTCTTTTTCAATGGAAAATCGGGATGAAAAACGTTCTCGGCGGCGACTATTCCTACCAACGCGCCGCGCTCCGGGCCGACAAGATTTTTTATTTGCGAATGCTGGGAAAAACGCAATGTTCGCTCGAGGCCGGGCGGATTTTTGGGCAGCTTTCTTACCCGCTTTTGGAGGCGCACTCGGCCAACCAGACCTATTTTTTCGCCGCGCAGGCTTTCAATTTGATGAACAATTTGGAGTTCATCAGCGATAAATACGCCACTTTCCATGCCTCGCACGATTTCGGCGGACTCGTTTTCAACCGCATTCCTTTGGTGAAAAAACTGAAATTGCGCGAGGCCGCCAGCTTCAAGGTTGCCTACGGCGGCCTCTCCAAAAAGAACCTCCCGACGACCGAAAACCGCCTTTTGGCCTTCCCCGAAAAGACGTTCACGCTCGGAAAAACGCCCTATTCGGAGGTCAGCGCGGGCATTTCCAATATTTTCGGGGTGCTGCGGGTGGACTATGTTTGGCGGCTGGCGTACCTCCAAAATCCGGGCGTTTCGAGTTGGGGACTGCGGGTCTCGGCGGGTTTTGGGTTTTGATTTTGGCTCAATTATGATTTCAAGCTTGAAACCGTATCCGCCTAAGGCCGAAATTCAATGAAACCATTTTATCTCTACCTCTCCTTGGCGATTGTCTCCATTTTTGTTTGGCTTTGGCTGTCGCAACGCGCAAAAAGCAAAGACCTGAAAACGGAAAACACAGGGCTGCGCAATCTTCTTCAAGAAAATCAGATCCCTATCCCCAATTTCCGGCCGGTAGCCAAGATAAAGCACTAAAAGCATGATTTTCAAGCATGGTTGGCCTGAATTTCACCCAAAAAGCGCATCCATATCCAATGAATCCTGCACCAGTTGCTGGGAATATTCATTGTCTGCCAAGCCGTTTGCGGCAATGATGGTCAGAAAAAGGGTCTTTTTCGTCCCGGTCTCCACCCGAAAGGCCATGATTTTGTGCCGCAGGTTTTCCGCGTAGGTTTTTGAAATGGCGAACGGCTTTACCGAAAACTTGATCTCGCAGAGGTTGATGACGCGGTCCTTTCGGTCGATCACGAGGTC
>JANOQP010000811.1:0-2720 GCA_031414895.1 Saprospirales bacterium | reverse complement strand
CAACCGCACGCGCAGACCAAAAACTCGCTGCCAATCCGGCTTTACGGCATCGTGCCGATAAACGTGGAGGACCCGAAAACGAAGCTCGAACCGCAAATCGGCATCGCTGAAACCATCGCGCCGGACGAGAATTTTACCGTTTCCGTTTCCGAAAAATCGGGCCGCGCGATGACCTATACCGTTGATTTGGTGGACGAAGGGTTGCTCGATTTGACCAATTTTGAAACGCCAAACCCGTGGGGGACTTTTTTCGCCCGCGAGGCTTTGGGCGTGAAAACTTGGGATATGTACGATTACGTCCTCGGCGCGTTCGGGCTGGAAATGGATAGGATTTTGGCAATCGGCGGTGATAATTTCAACCAAAAAGCGCGGAACGGGGCGCAGGTCAACCGCTTCAAACCGGTCGTGAAACACCTCGGCCCTTTTGTTTTAGAAAAAGGAAAAACGGCAAAACACACTTTGAAAATCTCCAATTACGTCGGTTCGGTGCGGGCGATGGTCGTCGCATCGGGCGAAAAAGCGTACGGCATGGCCGAAAAAGCGGTCCCCGTCCGCAAGCCGGTGATGGTGCAGCCGACGTTGCCGCGCGTGCTGGGCCCGGGCGAAAAACTGACGCTCCCGGTCGCGGTTTTTGCGATGGAAAAAAACATCAAGGACGTGACCGTGCGTGTCGAGGAATCGAGCGGGCTGATTTCTATTTTGGGGGATAAAACCAAAAACCTGCGCTTTGAAAAAGTGGGCGACCAGATGGCGACGTTCGATTTGCAGGTCGGCGAGGGCGTGGGCGTGGCGAAGTTCAAAATCATCGCATCGGGCGGCGGCGAGACTGCGGTGAGCGAACAGGAAATCCTCGTCGGCAACCCGAACCCGTATGTCACGACCGTGCTTTCGGGCGAAATTTCGGGCGGCGGGGCTTGGGAAAAATCGTGGCCGTCGTTCGGGGCGGGCAGCAATTCGAGGGCCGTTTTGGAGGTCTCCGCCGTGCCGCCGTTGAACCTGCAACAGCACCTTGACTACCTTATCCAATACCCGCACGGCTGCGCGGAACAGACGGTTTCGAGCGCATTTCCGCAGCTTTTTGTGGAAAATCTGATGAATTTGACCAAAAAAAAGTCCGACGCGGTGGCCAAAAACGTGCAGGCGGGCGTGGACAAATTGACCCGTTTTCAGGCCACGGACGGCGGTTTCAGCTATTGGCCGGGCGGCGGTTACGCGGACGGTTGGGTGACGAATTATATCGGGCATTTCCTTTTGGAGGCCAAAAACCGGGGCTACAATGTCTCGGCGTACACGCTCGAACGCTGGCAGGTCTATCAAAACAAGCTGGCGAAAACGGACGATTTCACCCGGCCAATCGGCGGCGGAAGTGAGCGCGATTACTCCCGTTTTGACATCGAAATGACACAGGGCTATCGGCTTTATACCCTCGCGCTGGCCGGGCAGCCGGAGCTGGGCGCGATGAACCGGATGCGCGAGCGGTCGAAACTTTTCCGCGCCCCAGCGCACCTTTTGGCCGCTGCCTACGCGCTCGCGGGCAAACCGGAAGTCGGTCAGGCCGTCATTGCAGAGAAAAAATTTGAGGAGGACAACCCCTATAACGGTTGGTGCGGCTACACCTACGGCGGCTGGCTGCGCGATGCGGCGATGATGCTCGAAACGTACACCGCGCTCGGCGACCAGCCCCGGGCGCAGCAAAAATGCGAGCAAATCGCGGCCAACGCGCTCGGCACCGACCATTGGTTTGGGACACAAGACCGCTCGCTGGCGATGACGGCGGTGGCGCATTTTGCCAAAAAATTCAACGTGGCGGGCGGGAACCTTCAATATTCATGGCAATCCGGGGGCAAATCGGGCAATGAAAGCTCGGCGAAGCTCATTTCGCAGACCGAAATCCCGGCGGGCAGCAAAAGCATTTCAGTTAAAAATACCGCACCGGGCGGCGGGAAACTGTATGCCCGCCTGATTTTGACCGGCCAGCCAGCCGTCGGAAATGAAAAGGCGGAGGCCGAAAACCTTTCGCTCGACATCAAGTTCGTGGACGCAAAAAACCAGCCCATCCAGCCGGACGCATTGGTGAGCGGCACCGATTTTTTTGCGGAAATAACGGTCACGCACGGCAGCGGCCTCAACTTTTATTACCCCGACCTCGCGCTGACGAGCGTTTTCCCCGGCGGCTGGGAAATAGGCAACGCGCGGATGTCGAACATCGGGGGGCAAGCAACACAAGGTGTTGATTATCAGGATTTTAGGGACGATAGGGTGCTGTCGTATTTCGGTTTGCAGGCGACTGTCTGGCGGGACAAAAAGTATTTCCCGGCCACCAAAACGCTGAAAATCCCGCTGACGGCGGCGTATCCGGGAAGGTACTATTTGCCGGCGCAGGTATGTGAGAGCATGTACGATAGGCGGGTGAGGGCAGTTGTGCCTGGGAGGTGGGTGACGGTTTTGGGGAGAGGGAATGGCGTGAATTGAGTTTTTTTCGGCTCGCTCATGAGTCATTTTTGACCATGAGCGAGCCGGAAAATTTACTTTTGCCACGGCCTTTCAAATCAAAAAAATAATGGCAAAAAGCAAAACAATCCACGTCCAAAACATTCCCGTCTCCGTGATGACGGAAAACGGCAATGATTTTATCTGCCTGACCGATATGGCAAAGGCCAAGGATGGCGAGGCACGCGCAGCCGACATCATCAAAAACTTGATAAGGACACGAACGACCC
>JANOQP010000810.1:0-5936 GCA_031414895.1 Saprospirales bacterium | reverse complement strand
GCGCGCGGGAGATGGTCGAGGGGTTCACGCCAATCTGCTGCGCCAAATCTTTGATGGTTGTCCTTTTCATGGTGGTGCGGTGGCCAATTTTTCGCGGATTAAAGTTACGAACAAAACCGGGAACTTATCAACCGCAACCGTTTGCGCAAACCGTTGCGGAAATCGGCTGGGGCGGAAGGCTTGGTCAATTCTGAAATTCAAAACAAGTTTGCACCAGCAGTTTAGTTTTTCAAACTATTATTTGGTCAATAATCCATTTTTTCGCGCTTTCTTTTAGGGCGGCCGGTGAAGCCGCCCTAAATTTTTTTGGGTAAGAAAATATTAAGCGGGCAAACAGCGGAAAAATTGGGCGGCACGTTGTGGAAACGTATTCTTGGAAATCAGAACATAAAAAGGCGTTTGTCGATTTCTTAAAAAAAAATTATCCGCAGGGGCACTATTTTTCATGTTTTTCTACCTTCGCCCTGCTTAGTGTCCAAGAAACACATCTTTTGAAAGTCCCGGAAAATCGAATGAACGAAATCTTTGAATACCGAATTTTTTCCCGAAAAAGAGGGAAACCAACCTGACGGGACTTTTTTCAACCAACTCATTTTTCATTTTTACTAAACTAAACCCATTTGTATGAAGCTACAAATCAACGTAGTTAAAGGCGGTTTGCTCATGCTTGCATTTATGCTGCTGAGCAATTTCGCCATGGCTCAACGGACGGTGAAGGGCAAGATCACCGATGCCGAAACGAGCGAAGGACTCATCGGCGCGAGCGTCTCTGCCGTTGGCACGACGCGCGGCACGGTGACGGACATCGACGGCAATTTCAGCCTCGACGTGCCGGCCGGTGCCACACAGCTCCGCGTGAGCTACACAGGATATGCGGAACAAACCCTCACCCTGACCGCCTCGAACGTGGTGAACGTGGCCATGGCCAACGGCACCATTTTGGACGAGGTCGTGGTTGTAGGTTATGGTTCTGTGCGGAAAACGGATGCTACTGGAGCGGTAAGCACACTGACTTCGGAGAATTTCAACAAGAATGCCATCGCGCCAGAGCAGTTGATGCAAGGCCGCGTTGCTGGGGTTCAGATCACGCAGAACAGTGGCGAACCGGGCGGCGGCATCAATGTCCGCATCCGGGGAACAACGTCCATCTCTTCGGGCAACGGCCCATTGTATGTTGTGGATGGAGTGCCATTGTCCGGTGACGAGACGACTGGCGGTTCGGAAGTCCGTGGCGTTGGCCGTCAGGCCGCGCGCAACCCGCTCAACTTCTTGAACCCGAACGACATTGCAACTATCGACATTTTGAAGGATGCTTCCGCTACGGCCATTTATGGTTCGCGCGGCGCGAACGGCGTTGTGCTCATCACGACAAAAACCGCAGCTTCGGGGAAAGGCGTTTTGGAATATGGTTACACCCTCGGTGCAGCCAAAATTGCCAAAAAGTTTGACCTGTTGGACGGCCCAGGCTTTATCGCCGGTTGGCAAGCAAAAAACCCAGGCGCAGACCCAAAAGAGGTCAGCCGGGGCTCAAACACGGACTGGCAGGATCAAATCACACAAACGGGCCTGTCGCACAATCACAGCCTTGCCTTTGGCAGCTCTGACAAAACGGGCGACTATCGTTTCTCGTTGGGCTATTTGGACCAAGAAGGCATCATCAAAACGAGTGGCATCAAACGTCTCTCTGCACGGATGAACGTCACCAAAAAATTCTGGGACGACCGCTTGAAACTCAACACCAATGTGACGGTTTCGAGCATCAAGGACCGCGGTGCACCAATCACTGAAAATGCGGGCTTCGAGGGCGACCTTTGGCTCAGTGCCTTGAAGGCCAACCCAACCAACCCGGTTCGCGAAAAGGATCCGGTCACAGGAAAGGATGTCCTCAAACAGTACAGCATTTCAGAGCCAAACCCGGTGGCCATGCTCGAATTGACGAAGGATTTCACCAATACGCTCCGCGCATTGGGCAGCATCAGCGCAGAAATCAAGCTGACGGGCGCTTTGTCGTTCAAAACCGTCCTTGGCATGGACCGCTCCATTTCTGAGCGCAAAGTTGCTTGGTCAAAAGACCTTCAAGCATCGGACAAGGTTTTCGGTTTGGGACGTTTGAACACCAACGACATCCAAGCTGGCAACAAGCTTTGGGAGAACTATTTCACTTACACCAAAGGTTTTGGCAAAGTGGACTTCACCGGGCTTTTGGGCTATTCGTACCAAAAGTTCGACTATGCAAGCCAGCGTTTTGCTGCGAGCAAGTTCACGACGGGCAACGTTGATTTCATGATCAACAACAACGCATACGCAGGTGTCACGACAGCAGTCAATTCATCCAGCTTTTTTGATGAGCTGCAATCCACTTTTGGCCGTATCAACCTCGGCATTGCGAGCAAGTACCTTTTGACCGCTTCGTTGCGTGCAGATGGTTCGACCAAATTCGGCCCGGACAACAAGTATGGCTATTTCCCTTCTGCTGCGTTCAAATGGCGCATCATCGAGGAAGGCTTCCTGCCAAGCATTTTCTCCGATCTCGGCCTCCGTTTGGGCTATGGCGTAACGGGCAACCAAGCCATTGGCCACAACCAATTTGATGACCGTGAGCGCGCCAACGACCATATCCTCAACGATGGCGGCAACCAAGAAGGTGGCGGCACAGGTGTCGTTTCCGTTGGCAACCCAAAGATCAAATGGGAAACCACGACCCAATCAAACCTCGGTTTGGACTGGGCCATCATGAACTACCGCATTTCGGGATCGATAGACCTTTATCAGAAGAACACAAAAGACCTTCTGCTCAAAGTCCCGACCGCAGCACCGAACGCACAACAGTTCAATACCGCAAATCAGGACATCAACATTGAGAACAGGGGCGTGGAGTTGAACTTCAACGTTGTTGCTGTTGATCAAAAGATGTTCGATTGGCGCATCCTCCCGAACGTTTCGTTCAACAAAAACACCATCAAAAAATACGCTGGCTCACTCAACACGGGCGAAATCAACGGACAAGGGCTTTCCCGTGCATACGCACAACGTATTTCGGAAGGTCACAGCTTGTTCGAGTTTTTCGTCCGCGAGTTTGACGGATATGACGACAATGGTGTCTCGAAATACAAAGGCGGCGATGCCCAACGGTTCCTTGGAAAAAGCCCGATCCCGAAAATTTCGGGCGGCCTGACCAACGAATTCAAATATGGCAACCTCGATTTGAGCCTGTTTTTTTATGGCCAGTTCGGACATTATGTCTATAACAACACGGCAAATGCACTCTTTACCGCAGGCGCTCTCGGCGGTGGCCGCAACGTAACAAGCGATGTCGCGACCAGTGCTGAAAGCCGGCTCAACGCACCGGACCCATCTACCCGCTTCCTCGAAAAAGGCGATTTCGTCCGTTTGCAAGATTTGACCATCGGCTACAACATCAAACCAGCCAACAAGAAAATCTCGAATATCCGCGTGTTCCTCAGCGGCCAAAACTTGGCACTGTTCACGGACTATTCCGGTCTTGACCCAGAGGTGAACACAAACAAAACACTTGACAATGTCCCATCACTGGGCATCGATTACAGCGCGTACCCTCGTGCCCGTAACCTGTCGGTCGGTGCGAATATTTCCTTTTAAACAAAAACTATTTCGATAATGAAAAAACGCAATGTTTTTCCACTGCTGCTCCTTTGCAGCCTCGGGTATCTCGGATTTCAGGGCTGCACCGATTTGGAATCGGAGGAGACCGATTCGAGTATCATCAATTTTGCAGGTGGCCAAACGCTTGATGCGACCAACCTCCTCGCTTCTGCCTACAAAGACTTGGGCGTTTATGCTGACCAAGCCAATTTCTTCGCCATGTCCGAGCATACCACGGACGAGATGATGGGGCCAACCCGTGGCACGGACTGGGGCGACAACGGTATCTGGCGCACACTTCATGCACATACCTGGGACGCATCCCACGGTTTTGTCTTGGATGCCTGGAACGACCTGAATTCCCGCGCTTACAAGTGCAACCAAATCCTCGGGGCCGTTCCTGCTCCGAGCGCCCAACAAACCGCAGAGGCCAAGTTCCTCCGTGCTTTGTACACGTTCAACCTGATGGACCTTTATGGCCAGGTGCCTATTCGCAATGTCACCGACCCGCTTGATGTGCTGCCGCGCGTCATGACCCGCGCCGAGGCATTTGCATCCATCATTGATGACCTCGAAAAAGCTTTGCCAGATTTGCCGGTCGTCGGCCCAACCGCTGCCAACACGTTGGCTTCAAAAGCTGCCGCAAGGACGCTTTTGGCCCGTTTGTACCTGAACAAAGCGGTCTATACCGGAGCTTCCGACAATGCAGACATGGACAAGGTTGTTGGCTATTGCAATGATGTTGCGACGGATGGCTTCACGCTTGAGCCGAACTATTTCGACAATTTCCAACCGGGCGCGTCGAAAGAGATCATCCTCACCAGCCTCGAAGGTTCGGGTCAAAACCGCATCCACATGACGCTGCACTATGACCACAAGCCGAGCGGCTGGAACGGTTTTACGACCCTTTCGGATTTTTACAACAAGTTTGATGCTGCCGACCAACGTATCGGCAAGCCTGCTGCGAAGGACGGCACTCCGTTCTCCGGTCTGCCATATGGCTTTGTCAAAGGCCAACAGTTCACCGATGCAGGTGTCGCAATGATCAACTCGCGCAACGGCCTCCCGCTTATCTACACGGATGACGTGACGCTCGCAGGTGCTGCTACCGACAAGGGTATCCGCGTCCTCAAGTATCACCCATTCGGCACGGACAACAATAGCCCGAACTATCCGAAGTACATCATTTTCCGCTACGGTGATGTTGTCACGATGAAAGCTGAAGCGCAAATGCGCAAAAGCGACAACGTTGGCGCACTGGTGACCATCAATGCGCTTCGCCTTGCGCGCGGATTGGCCACGCCACTCACCACGCTTGACGAAAAAGCGATGCTCGACGAACGTGGCCGTGAAATGTACTGGGAAGGTGTCCGCCGGACGGACTTGATCCGTTTTGGCAAATTCGCGGAGACTTGGCAGGAAAAAACGGTCACTGAAGCACACCGTGTTCTTTTCCCGATCCCGCAACGTGCTTTGGACTCCAATCCAAACCTTTCGCAGAACGCCGGCTATTGATCTTTTTTGAGTCAATACCAAAATACGCAGGCCGCTCGATACACCATCGGGCGGCCTGTTTTTTTTGGATATGGAATAAACAGCCTTTGTCATTTTATCCAATCCCGATCTATGAACATTCGCTGCTGTTCATGGCATTTTTTTACTTTCGCCCAAAAAAATGCCGCGCCAAACCTTCTTCACCCGCCTCTTTTTGGTCATTTTCGGGACCGCCGCCGCCCTTTTCGCGCTCCATCAAATCCCCGTTTTCCAAAAACATTGGGCGGTCTCGCTCGGGGCGGTCGCGCTGTTTTCGGCCATTTCCGTCGGGCTGTTTTTTTTTGGTGAAATGACCGCTTTGAGCAAGAACAAGCTTGCCTTCAATGGGCTGATAACTGGTTCCGTTTTGGGCAAGATCATGCTCTCGCTCGTCGGGCTGTTGATCTATTTCAAGACGCAAAAACCGCCGGACAGGCTGTTTGTCGTGCCTTTTATTGCGGTTTATATCATTTTTACCATCTTCGAGACTTGGTTCTTGCTCCGGCTGGCCAAAACAAAATCAATCAACTGATGTCGAAAATCGAGCCTTTTCAAGTCACCATCAATGGTGGACAGCACCTATTTGCCATCCAGCCCGGGGCCGCCGCGAACCTTGATCTTGTGGCCAATGGCGATGGGGGGTTCCATGTTTTATCGAATGGGAAAAGCTATCGCGCCGAACTTTTGGCCGCCGATTTCGACCAGCGCACCATGACCGTGCGGGTGAACGGCATCCAATTTTCCGTGCATATCGCCGACCAATATGAGCGGCTCTTGAAACA
>JANOQP010000809.1:0-2533 GCA_031414895.1 Saprospirales bacterium | reverse complement strand
TTCGCATAAAATCACTCCTGCTCCTCCCCTTTCTCGCCGTTTTGATGCAAAATTGTGCAAAAAAGTCCGCAATAAAAGCCGAAACCGGCCCAGTTGCCATGCTCGAAACTGGGGCGTGCCGGGGCTTTTGCCCAATCGTCAATCTGACCTTCAACGCCGATGGCTCGGTCGATTATGACGGCATCCGTTTCGTTAAAAAAATAGGAAAAGACCGCTTCCAACTTTCAAAAAACGAGTTGGCAGACCTGAAAACAAAGGCCAAAAACATCAACCTTTGGCAATACCAAGACCTCTACACGAGCAATGTTGCCGACATCCCATCGGCAACGGTCACTCTCTGGGACGGCAAAAAAAAGAAGTCCGTCACCGGCACGGTTGGCCGTCCCCAGGCGGTGCAGGATTTTCAGAACTACCTCTCCGGCCTCGCCACGGTACACGGTTTTCCGGTCGCGGGCTACAACCCGGACGACGAGATTGACGAAAAAATCGCCAAATCCATCATCGTAGAACTCAAAGCCGGGGTCAATCCGGGCAATTGGATCATGCAATTTCAGGACATAAAAATCCGCCTCGTCCGTCGCATCGCGCCCGATCGGAACACATGGCTCGTCAATTTCAACCCTAATGAAATTGACCAAGAATCCCTCATTTTATTGGTGAAAAGCTCCGCCGATGTTGTCGAGGCGCAGGGAAACATGGAGGTAAAAGAGCGGAATTGAGCAAATTATTCACCCAAGCTTTCGACCGCAGATTTGAGGTTTTGGATGTCCTTTTTGTGGCGGCGCAAGATTTTCCCGCGCGTCAGCCAGTAGAGCAGGTTGGCGAACCAAGTTTTCGGGGCATATTCAAAAGTGACCCGGAGTTCGGTGCGGTGTGTGTCCATTGCTTTAAGCTCGTTGCGCAGCCGGATCTCCATTTGCTCGTGGCGCAACGTGTTCTCAAAAAGCTCGGCCTCGCGGGCGGAGGTGATCTCTTCCAAAAGGGAGATTTGACGGCCATTTTCGCGAAAAAACTGGCGGCTCACCGTGCCAACCTTGCCGTCCGCGCCCTTGATGCGCTCCTGTCCGACATAATTGGAGAGCCAAAGGGGCTTGTTTTCATCGTCTGTTAGGAAGTCGTAGACTACTGACGGAGGCTGGTCAATGTCTACGACGGTACTTAATCGGTCCATTTTTTAGGTGTTCTTGAAACTATTTAATTGTCTGATTCAGGTTGATTCCCATTGAACCTTTCTTCAATCAAAAGGACTTTTTCAATGGGCAGTTCCAGCATTGCGGCCACCTCTTCAGCCGGGATATTGCGGCGAAGCAAGCGGGAAACAGCAAGTTCGATTCCCAATTCGATGCCCTCGAGCTTGCCCTCGAGCTTGCCCTCGAGCTTGCCCTCGAGCTTGCCCTCGAGCTTGCCCTCGAGCTTGCCTTCCAACCGTCCTTCGCGTTTGGCCTCTTTCCGATAACGTTTGAACCGTTCCTTGATCCCAATTTCATAGGTCGTCATATGCGGTACATTTTTGCTGATTTGATCTAATTTTCGCTCAAAAGTATCGGTTATTTTTTGGTTTTCAAAAGGCACATAAGTTTCGATGAACATGATCAGGTTTGCGATTTTCCGCTCGGACAATTTTATTCCCCGCAACCTTTCCACCAGTTCCAGCTTGAATTCAAGCAAATATTCGTCCTTCAAACGCCCAATTTTGAGCCGCCGATAGGCCATTGCCAACACAATCGAAAACACATTTTCGGGTTGTGGCAGGGAATGGGGCGGGTTGTTCATCAACTTGAAAGTCCGCCAGCGATAGAAGTGGTGGTTGTCCCAAGTTTTTTGCTCAAAAATTTCTGGGCAAAAATCCGGGTCGTCGTCCGTCAAAATGGCCAGTGCGACCACCTCTATATTGTACCTTTCGATAATTCGGATGCGCATCTGGAACATCCGGCGGTCGAACTCCTTGTCGGGATAGCCCTGCACTTCCACATGGATCAATATCCAGCAGTCACCGCCGTTTTTCAACTTTAGTTTGACGAGCTTGTCGGCATTTCGACCCTTTGCTTTTGACTTTGGGAGGAGCCTTGCCAGTTCTTTATCAAGAAAAACCGGCTCAACCGTCCAATCAATTTCATCGGCTTCCCTCGGGTAAAAAAAACGTACAAATTCCTCTGTAAAATCTTCAAGGACACTTTTCCAAAGCAGATCGGGCTTTGCCATAGCGTTAGTTTTGAATCGTCAATCGGTCAAAGATGGCCGTTTTTATTTTGGGCAAGGCATCCTTAAAACTTAATTTTTGACAAAATTCAATTCGCGGCCAGCCCTTTCCGGCAAAAGCGCCACCGCCCCCGCGTTCTCTGCAAGCACATAAAACTGCCCAATCTTGCCCGCCTCGACCCGCGCAAAAAACTGCCCATCGCCCTTTTCGCCGTCTCCGTTCAGCCCGTCATCCTTGAACGGTATTTTTTGAAAAACACCCGACTGGCCGTTTTTATAAAAAATGGTCGCGCCCTTTTCTGCGTGTTCTATTCGTGCCGCAATTTCCAAAAAC
>JANOQP010000808.1:0-1926 GCA_031414895.1 Saprospirales bacterium | reverse complement strand
TGTTCGGCGTTTTTACGCAGCAAATTTACAGATTATTCGCTTGCAGGTGCATCACTACGGGCTGGAGCATCCATTAGTGCTTTCATGCTCAGGCGTACACGGCCTTTATCGTCGGCTTCTAGTACTTTTACTTTAACGATTTGACCTTCTTTCAAATAATCCGCAACCGCATTAACGCGTTCGTGGGCAATTTGCGAGATGTGGAGTAGGCCATCTTTACCCGGTAGCAATTGTACAATCGCGCCGAAATCTAGCAGACGTTGTACTGGGCCTTCGTATACTTTGCCTACTTCTACTTCTGCAGTGATGGCCTCGATGCGCTTTTTGGCCATTTCGCCGGCTTCAATGGATACGCAAGCGATAGAAATATTGCCTTCGTCGTCGATATCAATCTGCGTACCGGTTTCACGGGTTAGCGCTTGAATTACCGCGCCGCCTTTGCCGATGACTTCACGGATTTTGTCCGGGTTAATCTTCATTTTGATAATTTGCGGGGCAAATGGGGAAAGCTCGCCGCGCGAAATTGGCATGGCTTGTTTCATCAAACCAAGGATATGAATGCGGCCTTCTTTAGCTTGTTTTAGCGCTACGTCCATAATGTCACGGGTGATGCCCATGATTTTAATATCCATTTGCAATGCAGTAATACCAGCTTCGGTACCCGCTACTTTAAAGTCCATATCGCCTAGGTGATCTTCATCGCCCAAAATGTCGGTCAATACAGCAAAGCGATTGCCGTCTTTAATCAAGCCCATTGCCACACCGGCTACGTGCGCTTTCAGTGGCACACCAGCATCCATTAGCGACAAACAACCGCCGCAAACTGATGCCATGGATGATGAACCGTTGGATTCAGTAATCTCTGACACCACACGCATGGAATAGCCAAATTCTTCTTCAGTTGGCAATACTGCAACGAGCGCGCGTTTGGCTAAACGGCCGTGACCGATTTCGCGACGCTTTGGCGTACCAACACGGCCAGTTTCACCAGTGGAATACGGTGGGAAGTTGTAATGCAGCATGAAGCGATCACGGAACTCGCCTTGTAGCGCATCAACTAATTGTGATTCTTTCAATGTACCTAATGTAGCTACTGCGATTGCTTGGGTTTCGCCACGGGTGAACAAGGCAGAACCGTGTGTACGCGGGAGCACGCCGGTGCGAATAGCGATAGGGCGTACGGTGCGGGTGTTGCGACCGTCGATGCGTGGCTCACCGTTCAAAATTTGGGTACGCACAATTTTGGATTCGATGTTAAACAGTATGTTTGAAACGGTGTTTTTATCCGGTGCACCCGCTTCGCCAGTACACAAAGTAGCAATAACGCGCTTTGAAATAGTGGAGATCTTGCCTGAGCGTTCGCCCTTTGATTTAATCTGGAACGCTTCATTTAAATCTGCAGCAGCTAGGCCGTTAATTTTTTCTTGCAACGCGACGTCCGGCTCCGGTGCTTTCCAATCCCACATGTCTTTGCCAGCTTCATCAGCCAAGTCAAGAATAGCGTTGATTACTGCTTTTTGGGCTTCGTGGCCAAATACAACCGCACCGAGCATAATTTCTTCGCTAAGTTCTTTGGCTTCTGATTCCACCATCAACACCGCTGATTCAGTCGCAGCAACGATCAAATCCATTTGCGACGTGACGAGCTCAGTTTTGGTCGGGTTTAAAATGTATTGGCCATCGATGTAACCCACGCGAGCTGCACCAATCGGACCTTCAAACGGAACGCCGGCCAAAGTTACGGCAGCCGATGCACCAATCATGGCGGCGATATCTGGATCAATTTCAGGATCGCATGACAAGACGGTGGCAATAACCTGCACTTCGTTGTAGAAGCCTTCAGGGAACAGCGGACGCAATGGGCGATCAATTAAGCGGCTAGTGAGGGTTTCTTTCTCTGATGGACGGCCTTCACGTTTGAAGAAG
>JANOQP010000807.1:0-2869 GCA_031414895.1 Saprospirales bacterium | reverse complement strand
TGCAACGGCATTTCCACCCAGCTCAACGCGACGGCCAACGGCGGCACGGGCGGAAAAACCTACGCTTGGTCGCCCGCGACAGGTTTGAGCAACCCGAACATCCAAAACCCGGTCGCGTCGCCCAGTTCGACCACGACTTATACCGTCGTCGCGACAGATGCAATGGGCTGCACGGCCAGCGATGAGGTTGAAATCACCGTTTTGCCGGTGCCGGAGCCGGGGGTTTCGCCCGCAAACCCGGTCATTTCTTGCGCAAACCCGACCGTTGTTTTGGCGGCAACGGCAGCGGAAAACTGGCTTTGGACAACCAATGAAACCACACAAAGCATCACCGTTTCCGCTCCGGGGACTTATTTTGTAACCATAACTGACGCGAACGGCTGCACGGCCGTCGGCTCACGGACGGTCACGGGAAATACCGCGCCGTCATCGGCGAACGTCTCGCCTGCGACCATCGAATTGACCTGCTCGAACCCGACGGCAACTTTGACGGCCACGGGCGGCGGCACTTATTTATGGACAAACGGAGAGACAAATCCGGTCATAACCGTCGCAGAATCAGGCACTTATATCGTCACCGTGACGGGGGCGAACGGCTGCACGGCCACGGATTTCGCGGTCGTCACGGCCAATATTGGGGGCGGCACAGCATCTATCACGCCGACTTCCTTTGAATTAAATTGCACAAACACCACGGTCGTCCTCACGGCCTCGGGCGGCGGCACTTATCTCTGGTCGAACGGCTCGACTTGGTATCAAATAACGGCTGGTTTGGCTGGCAGCTATTCCGTCACAGTGACCAATCCCGGCGGCTGCACTGCGGTTTCGAGCGCAACGATCACGGCCAATTATCTCACCTATTATTGGGACCAAGACAACGATGGCTATGGCCCTTTGAACCCGTCCGCTGCTCAAACGCAGCAAAATTGCCCGCAATGGGTGGGGACGGGTTGGGTCTTGCAGGCAGGCGATTGTGCGCCGGAAAACCTGACGATCTATCCCGGAGCACCGGAAATTTGCGACGGTCTCGACAACGATTGCGATGGCCAACCAGAAACGGCGACGGTCGCCGCGATCAGCCCGGCGACCGTCAATTTGACCTGCGCAAACCCAACAGCGACCCTGACGGCCACGGGTGGCGGCACTTATTTATGGTCGAACAATTCGACCAATCAGGCGATAACTGTCTCTTTATCAGGCACTTATAGCGTGACGGTGACTGGCGAGAACGGTTGCACGGCAATCGCTTCGGCCACCGTGACCGGGAATTCGGGGCAACCCATTGCCGCGATTTCTGCCACAAACAATTTCCTTAACTGCACAAATACGACCTCCGTTTTGACCGCTTCCGGCGGCGGGACCTACCTCTGGTCAAACGGCTCGAACTATCACCAAATCACGGTCGGCGTGGCTGGCACCTATTCGGTCACCGTCTCGACGGGTGCGGGCTGCACGGCGGTCGCGACGAAGACCATCACTGCAAATTACCTGACCTATTATTATGACCAAGATGGCGATGGTTTTGGAAATGCCGCCCAAACACAGCAAAATTGCCCGCAATGGATCAGCCCCGGATGGGTTTTGCAAGCAGGCGATTGCGGGCCGGAAAACCCGACGGTCCATCCGGGCGCGCCCGAAATTTGCGACGGCCTCGACAATGATTGCGATGGGCAAGTGGACGAAACCACGCTCAATTTGGCGATAGCCAGCTCGCCGGTCAATTGTTTTGGGCAAAATTCGACGCTCACCGTGTCCGGAACGGGCGGCACACCACCCTATCAATACAATTTCGATTGGGCCGGTTGGCAAAACGGGAACTCAAAATCCGTTGCTGCCGGGACGCACACGGTCGCGATAAAGGACGCGCTCGGTTGCATCAAACAGAAAAACATCACGCAGATCACGCCGACGGTCATCACCTCGGTCATGGTCAATTTGTTGAACAACGGAAAATTCAAAATCACCGTCGCCGCAAGTGGCGGGACGCCGGGCTATCAATTCCGACGCTCCAACGGCGGCGGTTGGACAAGCTGGCAAACGAGCAATATTTTCAACAACGTGAGCGCCGGAACGTACACCGTGCAGGCAAAGGACTCCAAAAACTGCCAGCCGTTTGCGGCCGCGACCGTCGTTTGCGGTGGCCCACCGATTGCGGGCGGCCCCGGCGACCGCGAATATTTGGATCAGTTCGACGCACGGCGCGAGGGTGATTTTGCTCGACTTCAATGGCTGACCGAGACCGAACCGGACGATGTTTTTTATGAAATCGAACGGCGGGCGAATGGGTCCGATTTTTCAAAAATATTGAATAAAATGCCCGACGGCAGCCGAACAGGGGCGCAGTTTTATGAAATTTTGGACGAAAAACCGATGGCTGGCGACAATTTCTACCGACTGGCCATTCATCAAAAGGATGGTGAAATGCGGTTTTCTGTCATCAAAAAACTGAATTTTGGCGACCTCGCCGAGCTCATTTGGATTTATCCGAACCCGGCGGACGAACAGCTTTTTGTCCATCCGCGAAACCTCGCGGGCAGTTCGGCAACGCTGGTCTTGGGCGATGTTCTAGGCCGCGAAATGCGCCGCGAAATATTTGGCGAAATGCCGGAAGGGCCGATTTTCATTTCAATCAAAGACCTTCCGGAGGGCGCCTATTTTTTGAGCTTCCAGACGGATGAAAGCCATTTGATCACACGGCAGGTGATGGTGGTGCACCGGTGAACTTGATCGCGGAAGGCGGATTGTCGCGCGCTCAATCCATTAACTGGGCTTTTTTTGAAAAAGCGGCGGGCCAAAACCTGTCGCTTTTTTTTTATTAAAATTAACCCAAGTTGCTCGGTAGTCGCTCGTGAGGGTCTGCGACCCGATA
>JANOQP010000806.1:0-1971 GCA_031414895.1 Saprospirales bacterium | reverse complement strand
CGCGGCCTCGGAGCTTCGATAAAATATGGTGAGCGCGATTTAGCGGAGGCATCCGTCCGATGGGGCGATTCGTGGAAGAACAAAGCAGGGAACGATTTCGTCGCCTTCAAGGCAAACCTCTTCTACTTTCGCGCAAACGATTGGGTGGCCGAGAATTACGAACCAGTTAGCGGCACCCGGACGGGCACGGGCAACCCCGGCGGATGGGACAAGGTGAACGTTTATGGCGACGAGTTTTTCAATGGAAATGACTATTCAGGCTTGCCAAAACCCGACTATCCCGGTATTGGCATATTTCACCGGACGGGCTATAGGGAGGTTGATTTGGTTGATTACAATACCCGAAACCACAAGGCTTCGGCCTCATTGCATTTCAGGACACGGCCATCCCAAGGGGAAGAGTCGCCAGAAATTATCCTTTCGTCAAATTTTGGAAGCGGCACGACAGTCTATCAAGGTGACAACCGCTTTTCACTGAAAAGCATCCTTTTTTTCCAAAACAGGTTAGAGTGGCGTAAAAAGGACAAGTGGTTTGTGCGCGCTTATTCCACTCGCGACGACGGGGGGAGGAGCTATGACCCCTATTTTACTGCCCTGAAGATGCAGAACATGGCCAAAAAAGACCCTGATTGGGCCAAAAATTACGCCAAAAACTGGGTGAACGCTACTGAAGAAAACGGCAACAAGTCCTTCCGCGACCAGGCAAAAGAGCTTGGCTACCCACAGTTCGGCCCACTCACCTTTGACCCTGTGACCCAAACTTATTACATTCCGTTTGATTCCGTTGCTGCGAACCAGTGGGAAAAAGACCACTTCGCGCTGTTGCAAAGCTGGTCTGCCGCAGCCTCGAACTACGCCAACAAAGCGAATTCACTGATCGCCGGTTCAACAGATTTTTTAGAACCCGGCACCGCCCGTTTTCAGCAGGTTTTTGACAGCTTGACAACCACCCTTTCGAGCAAGGGCGGCACCCGTTTTTACGATAAATCATCGCTTTACCATTTGCAGGGCGAGCGGAAATTCAACCCATCGTTTGTGGATGTGCTGACCATTGGCGGTTCCACACGTTTGTACACGCCCAACTCGAAGGGCACGATATTCAGCGACACGAGCTACAGTATTTCGAGCTTGGAGGTGGGCGCGTACGTCGGCGCGGAAAAGGAGTTATTCGACAAAAGGCTGCGGCTCTCGGCAACCATCCGGGCAGACCAAAATTTCGAGGACCTCGGCAAGAACATTGCCGGCCTCGACCGGAAGGGCGCGTCCAATTTCATCTACACCCCCGCCGCATCTGTGGTCTTCAAGCCAAAACCGAACAATTTCCTCCGTTTGAGCTTCTCCTCCGCGCTGCGCAACCCGACACTGACCGACAAATACCTTCGGCTCAACGTGGGCCGGGCAATCCTTTCGGGCAACCTGCAGGGGGTGACCGGGCTTGCGACGGTCGAATCGTTCCTCGCTTCGAACAATGGGGCCGCCTTCAACCCGGCCAACCTCGATTATTTCAACATCGCCCCCGTGAAACCGGAAAAGGTGAAAACCCTCGAGGCCGGTTACCGCACCACCCTTTTCAACAAAATTTATGTGGACGCGAGCTATTATTTTTCTTTTTACAGGGATTTCCTCGGCTACAATATCGGCCTCGACATAACCTTGGACACCTCTGACCTTGGGGCCGTTTCCTTTACCGATATCCAACCGTACCGCTATTCCGCAAACTCGCTCAGCCGGGTCAATACGCAGGGCTTTTCTATCGGGGCGAACTATTATTTTGGGGAATTTTATGGCCTTTCGGGCAATTATTCCTGGAACCGCCTCAACACCAAGACCGACGACCCGATTGTCCCGGCCTTCAACACCCCTGAGCACAAGTTCAATTTCGGCATCTCTGGGCGCGACATTCCGCTGAAAATCGGGCGGGGCGGCAAGTTCTGGGGTTGGAACGTTACCTATAAATGGATCGAGGGTTTC
>JANOQP010000805.1:0-3382 GCA_031414895.1 Saprospirales bacterium | reverse complement strand
CAACCATGTCGGCCCGGCGGATGTCGGCAAAAACCTGCCGTACCGCGTTTTTTATGCGCCGACGGGCCAAACTTGTTGGGGGAATGTGTTGATCGAGGATAAAATTCCGCCCTTTTTGGTGAGCACGGACACGATCTTGAACTGTTACCAAAACGCCGATTCACTCCTTTTTGGCCTGACCGGGCAGCCGCAGGTGACGGAAAACGCGGGCACCTATGCACTCACATTTTCGGATTCGGTGGCCGCGCTCGGTTGTCAAGGCGCCAAAATTTTCCGGAAATGGCGGGCCGTGGACAATTCCGGCAACGCCGGGACCACCATCCAACACATCACGCGCAACGCCGGGGAGCTTTCCCAGATCGTTTTCCCGAAGGACACGATCTTGCCCTGCACGATTGGAAATTACCCGACGGCGGCAATCGTCGGGCAGCCCAGTTTGAACGGAAACCCGGCGGTCGCGGCCTGCGGGATCGGGCAATACTTTGCCGATATCAAGCTCCCGGTCTGCAACGGCAGCTATAATGTGAACCGCCTTTGGACGTGCAACAATTTCTGCACGGGGCAAAGCGTCTCAAAAAACCAGATAATCACGGTAGCCGATGGGCTGGGCGCACAATTTATCTGCCCCGGCGACACGCTCATTTCGAGCAACCCGAACCAATGTTGCGGCAATTTCAAGGTGCCCAATTTGCGGCTTTGGGACAACTGTTCGCGCATCAAAAAAGTCGAGGTGCAGATGCCGAACGCGCCCGCTGTCGTTGCGAAACTCGTCCAAATCGGCTCGCCCGCACCGCTCGCGAACGACACGATCGCGCGTTTTGACACCACTTTTTGCGTGCCGTCGGGCATCACGACCATCGTTTTCACCGCGACGGACGATTGCGGAAATATTTCGACCTGTTCGTACAAAATCCGCGTCCGCGACCTGACCACGCCCGTCGCTTTTTGCCCCGGCTCGCCGACCCTCGCGCTCTCGACGGACGACCCGAACGACTGCTATTTGGGCGAGGTGGCCACAATCCAGGCCGCCGCGCTCTCTTTTGGGAGCTATGACGACTGTTCGGCGATTCGGATAACGGGCCAACGCGTCGGCCCGTTATCGGCCTGCATCAATAATTTGAACAAAATAAACGGCCAAGAACCCTGCAACGACACCTCGCCGGATGCCCTTTCAGAGTTCGCGCTTGCGACGCAGGAGGCCACGACGGTCAAATTTTATTGTTGCGAAATCGGCCAGCCCGTCCCCATTCGGGTGAAAATTTATCAACTCAACCCCGACGGCACGGTCGCCAATTTTCCGAACGGCAGCCCCATCGTGAACGCCTGCGTGACCAATGTTACGGTGCAGGATGTCTCGCCGCCAGCCTGCTCGCCGCCGCCAAATTTGACGCTCACTTGCGCCGAGTTCAAGCCGAACGACCCGCCGCTGACATCGCCCGCGACGCCCGATAATTGCTGCGCCCCGACTTTTACAGCCGAATGGCAATCGCCGACCAATTTTTGCGGCGGCGTGAACACGCGCATTTTTACCGTGAATGATTGCTACAACAATACGAGTGTTTGCAGCCAACAAGTGACCGTACTTTTTGCGCCGCCGAGCTATCAAATTAAATTCCCGGATGATGTAAACCAGGTTGGTTGCCAGCAAGTTGCGCCCATTTTGCCAGAAATTTTGTTGAACACGGGTTGCCAAAAATTTAAAATGATTTCCTCCGACAGCCTCATCCCGGGAACGGGCGCGGGCTTTTGCAACAAGGTTTTGCGCCGCTGGACGGTCTATGATTCGTGCGCTTTGGCCGCGCCGCCGACCCAGTTTTTTGTCCAATTGTTGAACCCTGCGGGAAATTCCGCGCCAACCATCGGCTTCGGCAGCCCCGATTACAACCCGGTTTTGAACGCCTATAAATATGTCCAGGAAATTTTGGTGACCGACAACCAGCCGCCCGAAATCATCGCTGGTTGCACGCCCGCGAACGCTAATTTTTACTGCGACAGCACGGCGAACGATCCGCTTTTTTTCAATTTTCCGAACATTGCCGACCTCGGCGAGACCCCGGCAACGCTTTCCATCACGACCCGCGACGGTTGTTCGGGCGAAAAGGTGGACATCAAATTTTCGCTCGTCCTCGATTTTGACGCAAATTCGGTGGCCGACCAAGTGATCACGAGTGCCGACCCGCTGCCCGGTTGGGGAATGACCTCGACGGTTGCGGGCGGCCAAAAAACGGCGACCGTAACAAGCCCCGGCGGGAATTTGCCGCACGGAAAACACTTTTTGATGTGGACCTTGACTGACGCTTGCGGCAATTCCATCATTTGCAGCGACACAATTTTGGTGCGCGATTGCAAAACGCCGACCGCGATTTGCAAGCCGAGTTTTCAAAAAACGATGCCGTCGGGAGGCAGTTTGACTATTTTGGCGAACGAACTGAACATGGGTTCGAACGACAATTTCACCCCGGCCAACCAATTACAGTTTGCGATGCGCATCAAAAATACGGGCATCGGCTACCCGCAAACGACCTCGCTGACCTTCAATTGCTTCAATATTGCCCAGCAAAACCTCGAAATGTGGGTGCGCGACCAAGCCGGAAACTCCGCAAAATGCGACCTCACCGTCACCATCGCCGACCCGAACAAAGCCTGTTCGCCCCTCGGAGTGACCGGGGTCGTCCAAAACAGCCTCAATAAGGGCCTCGACAACACGACCGTCAATTTTGGAAATGCCGCTGCGCCCGACATTTTCGGCGCGGTCACGACGGACTCGGCGGGCTTTTTTGCGTCGCCAAACCTGCCCGGCGGCGGCATCGATATCCACGTCGCGCCGCTCAAAACCGACAACCCGCTCAACGGCGTCTCGACTTTTGACCTCGTGCGGATGTCGAAACATATCCTCAACGTGCAGCCGTTCACCGAGCCGTGGCAGTTCATCGCCGCCGATATCAACCACAACAATCAGGTGACGACGTTCGATATTGTTGAACTCCGGAAGCTGATCTTGGGGATTTACCCGGATTTTCCGGCGAACCAATCGTGGCGTTTTGTGCCAAAAAGTTGGGTTTTCACAGACCTGACGAACCCGTTTTCGCCCATTTTTCCCGAAAAATCAATCCTCGACAGTGCGCAGATCTCACAAAACGCGATCGATTTTTTGGCGATAAAAACGGGCGATTTGACGGGCGACGCGCTCACGAACAATTTTTCGGGCAACCAAAATGATGACCGTTCCGGGCTGCCGCCGTTCATTTTTCAAACCGTTGAAAAATCATTTTTGCCGGGCGAGGTTTTTGCCAGCAATTTCATTTTTCGCGGCGCGGAAAACCCCGGCAGCTTCCAAATGACACTCGATTTTGACCCCGAAATTTTGGAACTAACCGCCCTC
>JANOQP010000804.1:0-5760 GCA_031414895.1 Saprospirales bacterium | reverse complement strand
CACTTTTTCCTCGTCCTGAAAAACGCGCTCCTTTTTGGCGATGCCCAGATCGCCGGCGCGCTTTCCTTTTTCGTCGTCCTGAAAGGCGAGTTCGATATTGGCGATGCCCAGTTCGGCGGCGCGTTTGCCCTTTTCGGCGATTTGGTGGGCAAGTTCCTTTTGGGCGGTGCGGAGCTCGGCGGCCAGTTTTTGGTTCTCGGCGCGTTCGAGGGCGAGGTCGTTTTGGAGGGATTGCAGTTCCGCGGCCACCGATTTCGTTGATGTCATTTTGATGTTTTTGATAAAAAGCAAATCCGGCCTAAACAACCACCCTGCCCTGCACCGTCAGCACAAACCCGTCCCTCCCCGGCTGCCAACAATCCCCGGCGGTAATCATGGCGACCGTCTGTTGGATGATCCGTTTTAGCTGCGAGAATTCCGGCGGCTTGCGCATGAAATATTGCGCCCCGTTATCGAACAAAAGGTTGACGACCTCGAGTTCGAACGACGTGGAGAAAATGATGACCGGCAACAGCTCCAACGCCGGGTCCGACTTTATTTCCGCGAGGCACTCAAAGCCGTTTTTGCGCGGCATGTTGAGGTCCAAAAAAAGCACATCGGGCAGTTGGCGGGTGTTTTTGGCGAGGTGTTCCATCAGTTTTTCGCCGTTTTCGACGGCAACCAATTGTATCGGGATGGTCAGCGCATCGAGGGCCATTTTGAAAAAAAGGCGGTCGTCGCGGTCGTCGTCGGCGAGCAGTATATGGAGCGACTTGTGAATCATGCGTTGAGGATATATTTCACGGGCCCTTTCGAGAAACGGTGCTCGGTGGCAATCGGCAGCGCGTTCAAAAGCACCTGTTTGAGCTGCGCAAAATTGCTCGGCTTGTGAATGTAGACGTGTCCGCCAATCTTGAAAACGGAGTCTATCTTTTGCCGCTCGTTCAAGGTGGAGAGGATGACGACCGGGATTTCCCTCAACTTGGGGTCCCTTTTTATCTCCAAAAGGCATTCCAGCCCGTTTTTGCGCGGCATGTTGATGTCGAGGAAAAGGACATGGGGCAGCGCGTCCGCATTTTCGGAAAGGTGCCGCATCAGTTGGTCGCCGTCGTTGACCGTCGTCAGTTTCGTGGCAATTTGCAGCGCGTCGAGTGCCTCTTTGAAAAAATTGCAATCGTCGAAATCGTCGTCAGCCAGTAGGATGTTCAAAGTGTCGGTGTTCATTTTTTTTGAAAAGATTGATTGTTTTTTGGGTGCAACCCGGCCCATTTGATCAGCAACGGCTCGATGACGGCTTTCAGTTTTTCGGGGTTGTTGGGCTTCGTGATAAAATCCTGCGCCCCGATATCGACGAGCATTTTGATCATCCGCTTTTCATAGTCATGGTCGCGCGGAAAGGAGGTCGAGAACACGACGACGTGCAAATCTTTCAATTTTTGGTCGTCCCGGATCTCGATCAAGCACTCAAAACCGTTTTTTCGCGGCATGCTCAAATCGAGGAAGAGCAGGTCGGGCAGCTCCGTGGAATGTGCTGCGAGGTATTTCATGAGCGATTCACCGTCATTGACAATCGTCAAATTTGTCGGGATGGGGATTTCGCCCAATGCCTTTTCAAAGAAAAAGCGGTCGTCCAGGTCATCATCCGCAAGCAGGATCTGGAGCGGAGGTTGTTTAGTGCTGTATTGCAAAATCATCGATTAATAAAAGGTTTCTCAAACAAATGTGGGCGGTGGGCAAAGTTGCGGGTGGGCCGCCGGGCCGGATTTGCACAATTATTGGGGAAACTTGCATAATTCACACATTGGGCCGTGACCGCCCGGTTCGAGCATAGATTTGCCCTTAAAAAGCAACCGATGGACATCACTTTTTACGCCGCCAAATCCTACGAGAAAACATGGTTTGACCGGTTCAACACGGCGCACAAGATCAATTACACCGAAGCACGGCTCGATGAAAAAACCGTCGGCCTCTCGGCGGGCAGCGATGCCGTCTGTCTTTTTGTAAACGACCGCGCCGATGCGGAAATCATCGAAAAACTGTCGAAACAGGGCATCAAACTGATTGCGCTCCGTTGCGCCGGATTCAACAATATTGACCTCGAAGCGGCCAAAAAATTCGGCATCCCGGTCGTCCGCGTACCCGCCTATTCGCCCCACGCGATTGCCGAGCACGCCGTCGCCCTTATTTTGACATTGAACAGAAAGACCCACAAGGCCTATAACCGGATCCGCGACGGCAATTTTTCATTGGAAAGGCTGACCGGTTTTGACCTTTTTCAAAAGACGGTCGGCGTAATCGGGACCGGCAAGATCGGGTCGGTTTTTTGCGAGATCATGCTCGGTTTTGGCTGCAAAATCTGCGCGTTCGATGTGGTCGAAAACGGATCGCTCAAACAAAAAGGTGTCCGGTATTTACCGATAAATCAATTGCTCGCCGGGGCCGATATCGTATCGCTCCACTGCCCTTTGAACGGTTCGACCAAACATCTTATCAACAAAAAAAGCCTCCAAACCATGAAGCCCGGCGCGATGCTCATCAACACCGGGCGCGGCGCATTGATTGATTCAAAAGCCGTTATCGATGCGTTGAAAACCGGGCAATTGGGCCACCTCGGCCTAGATGTTTATGAACAGGAAGAGCTGCTTTTCTCACAGGACCTTTCAGAAACCATCATTGAAGATGAGCTCATTTTGCGCCTGATGACTTTTCCGAACGTGCTGATCACAGCGCACCAGGCCTATTTGACGGAAGAGGCGTTGTCGGAAATTGCGCGGGTCACGCTGAAAAATATTGCCGATTTTGAAAAGGGCAGAACTTTGGAAAATCGGGTCGGTTAGGCCACGGCCCCGGGTTGTTTCAGGGCGGCCAAATGTTCAAAAAGCACCTTCTCCCCGGGCGAAAGTTTGCCCGGCACCTGCACCAAAACCTCGACAAACAGGTCGCCAAAAACCTCCGGGCGGTCATAATCGGGCATCCCGAGGCCGCGCATCTGCTGGTTTTGCACAATTCCGGGGAAGGTTTGCAACATTCACACCTTTTGTTTTGCCATTTTTTTCACCCGCCCGCGCACCAATTTTTCGATTTCGACGGCAAAAAACACCACCGTCGAAACCCCAAAACACGCCGCCAATTCTTTCAAAGAAAGTGCCTCGACCCGAAAAACGCCCTGCAAAAACGGCACATAAAGCACCAAAAGTTGCAGCCCCATCGTGCCAAGCACCGCAAAAAGCAAGGGCAAATTGGTGAAAAAGCCCTGCCGGAAAAGCAAGGAATGGTCGCTCCGAACGCCCAAAACATAGGTCATCTGACTGAAACAAAGCACCGTGAAAACGTAGGTCTGCCCTTTTGGGTCGCCCGTTTTTAGGGCAAAAAATTGCACGGCGAGGCAAATCGCGCCTATCAAAAAGCCGACCCAGAGGACGTGCCAGCCCAGGCCGTTCGCAAAAAGCGATTCGCCGGGCGGTCGCGGCGGCTTTTTCATGCTGTCCTTTTCGGCGGGCTCGGCGGTCAAAGCGAGGGCGGGCAGGCCGTCGGAAACAAGGTTTATCCATAAAATATGGATGGGCAAAAGCGGAATCGGCAGCCCGACGGCCAGTGCGCCGAAAATTGTCCACATTTCGCCGCTGTTGCCGGTGAGCAAAAACTTGATGGACTTGCGGATATTTTCGAAGATGCGACGGCCTTCTTTGACCGATTTGAGGATGGTGGCGAAATTGTCGTCGAGCAAAATCATGTCTGCCGCCTCTTTCGTCACGTCGGTGCCGGTGATGCCCATTGCCACGCCGATGTCGGCACGGCGCAGCGCGGGCGCATCGTTCACGCCGTCGCCGGTCATCGCAACGAAGTGTTTTTTGGTCTGCAAAGCCTTGATGATCCGCAATTTTTGGGCGGGCGAGACGCGGGCGTAGACTTTTGTGCGCTCCACTTTTTTCAAAAAAGCGGCCTCCGAAAGTTTGTCGAGCTCCGCGCCGGTGAGCATTTCGTCGGCCTCGTCGGCCAAAATCCCGATTTGCCGGGCAATCGCGGTAGCCGTTTCGGGGTGGTCTCCGGTAATCATGACGGGGACGATGCCCGCTTTTTTGCAATCAGAAATGGCCCGCGCCGCCTCTTTTCGCGGCGGGTCCATCAGCCCGGCGAGGCCGATCCCGTGCAGGTTTTTTTCGAGGGTCGAAAAGGAGATTTCGGCGGGCAGCGCATCGACCAAACGGGCGGCATAGGCAATGACGCGGAGGCCGTTTTGCGCCATTTTTTTGGCGGCTTCGGCGGCTTTTGGGTCGGTTTTTTCGCAGATTTTTTGGACGGATTCGAGCGCGCCTTTTGTGATTATCAAAAATTTCCCGTCGGTGAATTTGTGGACGGTCGTCATCATTTTCCGCTCGGAATCGAACGGCAGCTCGGCCACGCGGGGGAAATCTTCGGGCTTCGCTGTTTTCAAATTTTCAATCGAAAAAGCGGCCAAGGCCAGCTCGGTCGGTTCGCCGTCGGGCTTGCCTTTTTCGCCCTTTTTGACATCGTGGTTCAATGCCATGCTCAAAAAAAGCGCGTCCTCCGGCGAAAAACCGAGGCCGTCAGTTGCTTTTTCAACCGCAAAAGTCTCGGTGACGGTCATCCGGTTTTGGGTCAACGTTCCAGTTTTGTCGGTGCAGATGAACGTGACCGAGCCGAGCGTCTCGACGGCGGGCAACTTGCGGATGAGGGCTTTTTTGGCCACCAAACGACGCGCACCGAGCGCGAGCGCGACCGTCACGACGGCAGGCAGCGCCTCCGGGATGCCCGCGACGGCGACCGAAATGGCGGTCAAAAGCATCTCCATTTTGTCGATGCCGCGCAGTAAACCGATGCCAAAAATGACCGCGCTGATGCCGACGACGACGATGGAAAGTTTTTTTGAAAAAGCGGCGAGGCGCGTTTGGAGGGGCGTTTGGCCGTCGTCTTCCTGCAAAAGTTGGGCAATTTGGCCGATTTCGGTCTGCATCCCCGTCGCCACGACGAGGCCAGTGCCGCGCCCGTAACCCACGACGGTGCTTTTGTAGGCCATGTTCGTGCGGTCGCCGAGCGGCAATTTTTTGTCGGCGAGCAGCTCGATTTGTTTGTCGACGGCCTGCGATTCGCCGGTCAGCGAGGCTTCCTCGATTTTTAAAGAAACGGATTCGAGCAAGCGGAGGTCAGCGGGGACGAGGTTGCCCGTTTCGAGCACGACGATGTCGCCCGGCGCGAGTTCGGCGGCATCCATTTCGACGGGCTTGCCGTCGCGGAGGACTTTTGCGAGCGGCGGGGCCATTTTTTTGAGGGCCTCCATCGCTTTTTCGGCGCGGAATTCCTGCACGAAACCGACGACGGCATTCAAAACGACGATGACCAAAATCACAATCGTGTCCGTCAAATCGCCGATGAGTCCCGAAACGGCGGCGGCGGCGAGCAAAATCAAAATCATCGTGTCCTTGAACTGCGCCAAGAACATGAGCCACGCGGGGCGTTTCTTTTTTTCGAGAAGTTCGTTGCGACCGTGCTTTTTGAGGGCGGCGGCGGATTGGGCGGCGGAGAGGCCGGCGGGTTGGCTGCCGGTTTTTTTGAGGGCTTCTTCTTTTGTGATTGAATGCCAGTTTTCCATTTTCGATTGAAATTTCAATGCATTGCCCAGCCCCAGCGGGAGCGAAATATTGGTAATGCGAATAATGGGTTGAACCCAGCCCCAGCGGGGCGGAATGTTGGTAGGGAGGGACCCGGAAAATCGGGATATAAAGGATATGAACCGTGTGAAGGAGCTTTGTGGTTCAAATC
>JANOQP010000803.1:0-1717 GCA_031414895.1 Saprospirales bacterium | reverse complement strand
GCACGATGAACACTTTTTTCTCCGAACCGGCGGCGCTCATTTCGCGTTGTGCCTCGACCGCCGTGCCGAGCAGGCCGAGCTTGAGGTCGGTTTCGAGCTTGCCCGACCGCGAGCGCGTGCCGCCGGGGAAAAACAGGCTGTTCACGCCGCGTTGGAGGCTCAAACTGGACATCGCTTTGAGCGTTTCGAGGTAGATCGTGTTCTTTTTGCGCCTGTCCACGCGGTAGGCGCCGAGGCGGTTCATAAAATAGGCCGCTGGGCCGCTGTTGTACAAATTAAGGCCCGCGCCGTAACTGAAAGACGGCAGCCCGACCACCGAATCCATCGCGAAACCGACCAAGATCGAGTCCATATTGGAGAAATGCGTCGGGACGACAACGACCGTGCCGTGGTCGAAAAGTGCGCGGACTTTTTCAAGTTCGCCTTTCACGATCAGCGATTCGTGGAGCTGTTTTTTGCCGCCAAAAATGAGGCTCATCAAACTTTTCGAGAGCGCGGCGTTCAAAAAGCGGTTGAAGAGCACCGTCAAAAACTTGACGGCGAACCGGTGCGTGCGAATATTGAACGTGCCGACGATTTCCTCCGAATATCGCCCGATGATCTTGCCCAAAATCTCCTCGTTCACCGATTTGGCCTCGAGGTCGTCGCGGTCGAGCGAGCGTTTTATGAGCGATCTTGAGATGCGGTTCCAAAAGACGCGGTCGTTCGGCGGGTCCACTTTCCAGGGGTCCTCCTTGATGCGGATGCGCTCGAGGTAGATTGTCTTTTGGAGGATGTCCGCGAGGTTCTTTTTGAAGCGCGAAACCAGCTTTTTATGCGTAGAAACATTGATTTCTTGTACAAAATTGGGCCTATCTTGGCTCAATCTATAAATCGGCCAATCCGATTCATCGGGCATCAAACGCGGGAAAATTGACTTGTTTTCGTCCTTCATGGCTTTGCGGCGCGGATTTCTTGCAGGATGCTGCTGATGTAATTGAGCACGGTTTCGCGGCCCGTGCGGTGCTGGGAGGAGGTCAAAAAATGGGGCGGCAGTTCCTCCCATGTCTTTGCCATTTCGGCCAAAAACAACTTCACGTTCTTGGCCACGAGCAATTGGCTCTCGCGGTCCACTTTGGTGAAAATGAGGGCAAACGGCACATTTCTCTGCGCCAAAAAATTGACAAACTCGATGTCATTTGCCCTCGGTGGGATGTTCGAGTCGATCAGCACAAAGGCGCAGGTCAGGGCCATGCGGTCGCCAAAATAGCTTTTCACAATCTTGGAAAATTCCGCCCGGTTGACCTTCGAGCTCCGGGCATATCCGTAGCCCGGCAGGTCCACGAGGTGCCATTTTTCGTTGATCTCAAAAAAATTGATGAGCTGCGTTTTGCCGGGCGTGCCGGAGACTTTTGCCAGCCCCTTTTTGGCCGTCAACATATTGATGAGCGAGCTTTTCCCGACGTTCGAGCGGCCGATAAAGGCAAATTCGGGCCGCCCATCGTTGAGGCAATCGGCGGTTTTTGAATAACTGGACGTGAAAGTCGCGGTGCGGATGAGCATTTTTTGGCCTAAAAGTTCGTTTTGACCCGCAAAGGTAATCAAACCGCCCGTCGCCAAACCCGTCACGTTTTGAAATCCTTTCCGCCCGGTATTAAAAGTTGGCTCATGTTCCGAACCCGCTGAAGCACGGCCCGCCTGACGACTTTTCGTCGTCTGTCGGCTTTGACCATCTTGC
>JANOQP010000802.1:0-3310 GCA_031414895.1 Saprospirales bacterium | reverse complement strand
TTTTAGTGTTTTGGCAAAATCTTGCCCGATGGTTCTCTCAAACGTAGTTTTAGGATTAAGCACGAGAATGTTATTTGTGGAAACCTCAAAATTGGCTCAACCAATTGAAAATCAACCAGTTAAAAAAGTCTTGCCCGATATCAAGTGTTGAAAAAAAACCGACCCCTGCCCGTTCAGCCCGCAGGTTTTGAATGTGGAAAGGTTGTTGCAGTTACCCCCAGAAAACCTTTGCAATACTAATTATTTTATATCAATTTTAGTTGCATCCGTTAGCTATACTTGTTCATTTCTACCCAATTGGGTAGTTTTTTTTTTGATTTGAATTATGGAAAGTGCAGTCAAAATGTCCGAGACAGAAACCCATGAATGCGTCGGCTTTCGCGAAGGCGATTGGATGATCTTCAAATGCCCGATCTGCCACGATTACGAGCGCCGATTGAACTGGAAGACCGGAAAAATGCGGACAAAATCGGACCCCGAAAACCCGTTTCAGCACAGCGGGATCGTCGCCCCGCCACGGTTTTGGTCGCTCGAAATGAACTCAAATTGACGGCGGACGGCGGACGGCGAGGCCGTCAAAAAAAAAGCACTTTTTCGGGTTGCCCTGAAAAAGTGCTTTTTGTGTTTTTGGGATGAAGATTAGCCGACATAATGGACGGATCTTTTCGCGTAGCCGCCGGGCGGGCGCGGCTGGAACGCTCCCGGATCGAGCACCCGCCGGATGGCCGGGGGCGTGGCCGGTTGGGGCATTGCGGTTTTTGCGGTTTCCCCACCGATGATATGGGTCGTTGTGCCGGGTTTTGAGGCCGAGGCCGAGCCGTCAGGTTTCTGCGGTTTGTCCCCAATAATATGATTTTTTGTGGTCGAATTGGCGACTACGGGCATTTGCGCGACCGGGGCGGCCAGTTTTTTGGCAATCACCGAACCGACCGATGACATGGCCAGTTCGGCGACCGCCGGGGCATTGGAGATCGTGGCCTGCCGCGAACCGGCTTTTTCGATGATCCGCTCGATCATGTTGTTCTCTGAAAGATTGGTTGGCCTCGGCTTAAAATTTTGCACGGGCGAAACAATTGCCAAATTTGGCCCCATGGAAACTGGTTGGACAGGTTCCGGCATTTTCGGCTTCGCATCGAGGACCAACAATTTTCGCGAAATAGAAGGCCCGGCAAGTTCGGAGGATGGACGAAAATGCCCGCTGATGATGGCCTGGCCCGCCGAAATGGAGGGTTTTGCGGTCTTGGCCCCTGCAATTTCGGTGGCATTGGACGGGTTTTCAACCAAATCACTATCCGTTACGGTATCGGCTCCTGTAAAGCCCAATTTGGCGACGGCCAAAACGCGCATCCTTTTTGTGGCCTGCGGCTGGATGTTTTTCCCTGGGTTTGAATAGGAAAAAACTTGCGCAGTTTCAGGCGAAGGCTTTTGAGGTTGTTTTTCCATGATTTTTTGAATGGGTTTTTCAATTTGAACTTCAACGGCGGCGGTTGCTGCTGTTTTTTGTTCCGCCATTTTTGGCGCAGCTTTTACCGTTTCGGTGGCTTGCTGCCGTTCGATTCCGGGGACAAGTTTTTGGATAAAACCACCGATCACATCGAGGTCGGCCCCGGTGAAGACCGCTTTTTCATTGGAAACCATATGCTCGATTTTTCCCTGAAACTGCTCGTTTTCCCCTGTTTGATAAATCGACACCTTGAAAACATGGCGGGCGGCTGGGTCGGTTTTTCGGGCGGGCAGCGATGGTTCGGCTTGCGCAATTTGAACAGGCTGCGCCGCCACGGGAGCGGCGTGGGCAACTGGTTCGGGCACGGTTTTTTCGGGAATGACTGGGGCTGGAGCAGCAATTTCTGGGGCTGCGTGCGCGGGGCCAGCGGCCTGTTTTTGATTGGTTTTGTTTGCTTTTTGGGTCAAATCGAGACCAATAATGACATTTTTGACCGAATTGCAAAGCTCGGCCGTCGGATAGTTGCGGCTCCGGGCGATCTCTTGGTGATTGCCCGCCCGGACGATCACGGCGAACCCATCGGCACTCGTCGAGGCCATCACACGGCCGGGGATGATCCGGTTTTTTTCGACCGATTCGATGCCGCCGTCGCGTTTTTCGGAGGTTTGGTAGGCTTGGCTAAAAAGGAGCGGCTGGCCATTTTCATCATTGAAATGAAAAAGATGGAGGCCCGATTCCGAGTCTTGGAACGGCTCGAAACCGGCCCTGCCGCTCGTGCTTGGCCGGGAAAAGTCGTATTGATCTTTATGGGCACTCATGGCGCGGTTGTTTACTTTTTGGTTGATAAAAAAAGAAAACGGGCATCCGGCAAACCTTTCAGCCTGCCGAGCGATGCCCGTTTTTGGGGATGCCGACCGTTCACGCAACGTAAAACTGGAGCAAACCGAAGTCGGCGAAACCTGCCACCGGGAGCGGCTTGCCATGTTCGGAGACGAGCGTGATGGCGGCCACGGCACGGTAGAGACCGGACGGGATGACGTTCGGGCGGACGACGATGTTCACGTCATAGGAATGCCCGCTGACCGGGACGAACGGGATGTGGACCACCGCGTTTGGCAGGTCATACTCGTCCGAGCCCATTTTTTCGAGATAGACCTGCACGTTCCAATTGCCGCAGAGGCTTTGGACGAGGATGCCCGCGCAGCCCCATTTGAAATTGAACGTGATCTCCTGATCGGTCTGGATGATGGAATTGGACGGATTGGCCGCCGCTCCCGCCCAATCGTCGTCGGACTCGTTGTCATCGGCCTCGGAAAGGATGGCGGCGGTGCAATTGAGCATCCTGAAAGAGGTTGGGCTGGCGAGGTTTTCCTCGAATTTGATTGTAGCCATGGCTAAAATTTTGGTTTTTGCCGCTCCGTCAATCGACCGGGTTCGAGAGGGGGCGATCGATCGCCGGAGCCTGCGGTTGAAAAGTTTTTGATAGATTGGTTATGTATTCTCTCAAACCCGGGACAAATGTGGGGCGGTCCCCAAACCGCGCCAATTAAACGGGGCTAATCGAAAATTAAACGGCGGTTAAACGCGAATTAAGTCGGACAACTAGAAGTTAAGTTATTGAAAATCAATGCTTTAGGTTTCTTTTGGTGGAACGGGGTTTTAAAAAAAAAAGATTTGCGAGGCTTTCCTTTTTAAAAAATGGGCGGGCCGATGCTTTCTTTTGCGCCCGAATTCAATGCAAAACCAGCCATGTTCCGATTTATAAAATCCCGCTTTTGGGCCATTTTCGCCGCCGCCCTTCTTTTCCCTTTTTGCAAAAACGACCCAAAAACCAGCTCCGCCGATACTTCCCGCGACGGTGTGAAC
>JANOQP010000801.1:0-4859 GCA_031414895.1 Saprospirales bacterium | reverse complement strand
CGTAAAAATCGGCCTTTTCGAACATTTCGGAGAGCATTTTCAGTCCCGTTTCCTCGTTCAGGTAGCGGTCGTAGATGAGCAGCGAGAGCAGGATGTCCTGTTCGTCGACCGAGAGCGTGAGGTTTTTGAGCGCGTAGTTTTCCCGCAAAAGGTAGCTATAAATGGGCGCAGCGTTTTCGTTGGGCAGTTCGGCGAGCCATGCGTCGGCCGAAATGAGACCGCCGTTTCGCTCGTCGTAACTGATCGAGATCTTCGCGCTGCCCTGCCGGATCTCCCACGAATCGGGGCCGACGCGGGCCAGCGGGATACTGTGGCCGATCTTTTCGAGGATGCTTTCAAGCGTCCGCGAAACGCCCGTCGGTTCGTACGCGTCCACCGAGGCGGGCAGTTCGACCTTCGTCCCGCAAAACGGGCAATAGGTTTTCGCGATGTTTTTTTCGGAAACGAGGTTGGTGCAGGATGGGCAGCGCGTCGCGTTTTTCGAGTCGAGGAGCAGGAATTTTTGGATAGAATCGTCCAAAAACTCCACCGGCAGCGAAAAACCGACATTGTTGCCGTCGCGGATGATGAACGTGTTCACGCCGACCACCTCGCCCGCCACATTGATCAGTGGCCCGCCCGAATTGCCGGGGTTGAGCGCGGCGTCGTGGTGGATGTACGGCACGGCAAGCTCCATTTGTTCCGGGTTGGAAACGATGCCCTGCGTCGCCGAAAATTTGAGCCCAAAAGGGTGGCCGACCGCGACGACGGACTCGCCAGCCGACAGTTTTTTGCCCAAACCGAGCCGCGCGGAGTGCATTTCACCGTCAAAAACGGGTTTTTCGAGGAAAGCGAGGTCATGCCGCGTGTCGGTAAAAATGACCTTCGCGAGCTGCCTTTTCAGCTTTTCGCCCAAAACGACGACCTCCGAATTGCCCTCGACGACGTGCTGGTTGGTTACGATGAGGCCAAATTCGTGGAGGTAAAAACCCGTCCCAGTGCTTTGCGGCGTCGCAATCTGGATGATGAGCGGGCGGTATTTTTCGATAACTTCCTTCATTCTGCGGGGGTCAGGTTGAGGTTTCGGACGAGCGACAAAAAGGACTGTGCGAAAAGCGGCAAATTTTCAAAATTGAGCCCGCCCGTCGCCGGTTTCAACCGCGGAAAATCGGCGCGGTACCGCTCGGCGATGCGCTCGACCTCGGCGATGATGGCCGGGCCGTTGGGCTGCCCGTTTTCCATAAAATCAAGTTCGAAGCCCAGTTTTTTAAAAAAATCGGCCTCCGTTATTTGAAAAAAGAGCAAAAAGAGCGCACTGTCCGGCTTCGGCATGGCATAGTTGAACAGGCTGTAACCGGCCACATACCCAGGCACGGAAATGGCCAGTTCAGGCTGGTTTGTGTCGATCAAATATTGGAGCGACGACTGTTCGCCGTCGATGAATTGGACAATTTTTTCGTGGTCAACGGGCCGCGTGATGCCGAAAGTGGCGATCGTCCGGTAAAGTTCGCGGCGCAAATCGTCGTCCGAACGGGCCAATATTTTTTGCAGTTCACGGCGTGCGGCGGTGATCTTTTGGGTCTTGTTCCGCCCGTCGGTGGCCTCAAAATACGAGCGGTGGATCCGCTCCAAGGTCTCCATCATAAAGCCTTCCGGCCGCACCAAAAAATCGAGCATATAAATAAGGTGCAGCAACAAATAGGCCTGCGCCCCGGCGTTGAACTCCGGGCGAAGGGCCGCTTTGTCCATCCGGTCGAAGGTGTCGGCGATTTTTTTGCGCAAAAAATCGATCTTGACCTGTTTCTCGGCCTCGCCGATCGCGATCTGTTGTCCCTCGTCGATGGCGGCCAAAATGGGGAACTCGTCCACCAAGATATCGTCGTGCTTGTCGGCCTGCGTGGCCAGTTCTTTCAGCCCGGCGAGGACCTTGAGCGGCGAGGCATCTGCGGCGGCAGAATCGAAGAGCAGCACGATCCGGTTTTCGGGGTCGAGCGCGAAACGGGTGAATTTGAGCAACCGGTTGTGCTCCACGAGCATCCGCAAAAAACCGACGTTCTCGCCCCCGGCCTGTGCGACCCTCGCCTCGGCCCTGAAATGTTCGGCATTGGCCGTGCCGAAGACCTTTTTCGAGCCTTGAATGATTTGAAATTCGAGCCCGGTTTCTGTTTTTTCAAAAGAAACATTGTCGATGTGGCGGTGTTTGAGGAACCTAAAAACGCCCTCCCAAGCCGCAATGGGTTCGCCCGCGTCGAATTTTTTTGTGGAAAAATCCCATGCCGCGTTCTGTTCCGCCGTGCGCTTTATCTCCGAAAAACGGCCAAACAGGACATCGGGCCGGACTGGGTCGGGCTTTTTTTTCCAAAAAAACAGGCGCTCCAAAAAGGACATAATTTGGTTTTTAAATCGAGCGTCAAATGTAGAAAGATTGCCAAAAGCAGCGACCAAACGCTATTTTTATACAAAAACACAAATTCCGGCGGTGGGCGTTTTTCGGTAAATCAAAAATGGGCCACTATTTTGCCCCCTGATAACTGCCCCGGTAAAGTTTCGTTAAACCAAAATTGAGCGCGGCAACGTTTGTATTTTTGCACCGTCCGCCAAAAGACTTTTCACAATCCTAATTTTCAAAAACATGAAGTTGAAACCCGCTTTGCTCGCCGTCGCTTTGATCGGCGCAATCGCGCTCGCCGCGCAGGTCATGTCGAAGGGCAGCCTTGGCCCCGACCCGGCACAGGAGGCCGCCATTTTGAAGGGGCTTTTCGCGAAGCTCAACCGGTTCCACTACCAGCCACGGACGCTCGACGACAAGTTTTCGGAGCAGGTTTATGACCATTATTTGGAGGACATCGACAATAGCCGCCGCTTTTTGACCCAAAAGGACATTGACAAGCTCGCGCCTTTCAAAAAGCAACTCGACGAACAGGCCAACGCGGCGACGTTCGAGTTTTTCAATGTTTCGTACGATTTGCTGATTGCGGCACTGCCGAAAACGCAGGCTTTTTACCAAGAACTTTTGGCGCAGCCGATGGATTTTTCAAAAGACGAGAGCATCGAACTGAAAGGGGAAAAGCGCGATTGGACCAAAACCGATGCCGAATTGCGGTCATATTGGGCGCAATTGATGAAATACGAGGTCATTACCCGCCTCCAACAAAAAGAGGAGGAGCAGGCGAAGGCCGATTTCAAGGGCGAGCAAAAAACCACCGCCGCGCTCGAAGTTGAAGTGCGCAAGAACGTCCTCGATATTTACGACAAATGGTTCAAGCGGATGATGAAAATGGAGCGGTCTGACCGTTTTGAGACCTATGTCAACGCGATCACTGCCGTCTACGACCCGCACACGGGCTATTACGCGCCGAAGGAAAAGCAGAATTTTGACATTCAAATGTCCGGCAAGCTCGAGGGCATCGGTGCGCGTTTGCAAAGCGACGGCGAAAAAACGACCGTCACCGAGATCGTCCCCGGCAGCCCGTCGTGGAAACAAGGAGAGCTTGAAGCTAAAGATGTCATCCTCAAAGTCGGGCAGGGCGAAGAAGAACCTGTGGATATCCAAGGCATGGACATCGACGACGTGGTCTCCAAGATCCGGGGCAAAAAAGGGACCGAGGTGCGCCTCACTTTCCAAAAAACGGACGGTTCGGTGAAGACCATTTCGCTCATCCGCGATGTCGTGATCATGGAAGAGGGCTTTGCGAAAAGTTTGATCCTTTTTGATGGGGACAAAACGAACAAGATAGGTTATATCAAATTGCCAAAATTCTATGCCGACTTCACGCCGCAGGGCGCAACATCCTGCGCGACCGACGTGGCCAAGGAAATTGAAAAATTGAAGGCCGAAAATGTGAAGGGCATTGTCCTCGACCTCCGCAACAACGGCGGCGGATCGCTCCGCGACGTGGTTCAAATGGGTGGGCTTTTTATCGAACAGGGACCAATTGTTCAGGTGAAAAGCCGCAACGGACGGCCCGACGTGATGGAAGATGTCGATAGCCGCGTTCAATGGACGGGGCCGCTGGTCATCATGCAAAACGGTTTTTCGGCCTCGGCCTCCGAAATTTTGACCGCTGCGATGCAGGATTACGACCGCGCGATCATCGTCGGGTCGAAGGGCAGCTACGGAAAGGGCACGGTGCAGCGTTTTTACCCGATCGACGACGCGCAGCGCGACAATTACGGGGAGGTGAAAATGACGATGCAGAAATTTTTCCGCATCAACGGCGGCTCCACCCAATTGAAAGGCGTCACGCCGGACATCATCCTCCCGGATTCGTACAACGAGATCGAGACAGGCGAGCGCGACGAAAAATCGGCCCTCGAATGGACAGAAATCGAGCCGTCGCAGTTCACGCAGAACGTCTATCATGTCGACAATTTGGGCAAGATCAAGGCCGCGAGCGCCGACCGCGTCAAAAAAGACCCGACCTTTCAGCTCATCACCGACAACGCGATGCGGCTTAAAAAGCGCGAGGAGCAAACAGTCCTGCCGTTGAGCACCGCGAAATTTGAGCTTTACAGCAAAAAACTCAAGGAGGACAGCGACAAATTTGACGATATGCTCAAACCGATCGATGCGTTCGCCTTCGAGAACCTCGTGGCCGACATGGACTATATCAAAGCCGATACGGGCCGCGTCGCCCGCAACACGGACTGGCTGAAAAACGTCAAAAAGGACATCCAGCTTTACGAAACGGTCAATATCATGCGCGATTTGATCCGTTTGGACGGCGTGGCGCAGAAGAATTGAGTACGGTTTTTTTGAAAATATTTTTCGGAGCCCGATCGGTTTTTGCCCATCGGGCACCGCTTATTTTTGGCGGTTTTTTGGAGGAAAAACCAATTTTTGTGGAAATTTTTTGACCGATGACCGCACTTGCCGCCAA
>JANOQP010000800.1:0-2111 GCA_031414895.1 Saprospirales bacterium | reverse complement strand
GCCCGGCGGCCGCCGCCGTCGCCGTCGGGATGGTGAAATTGCTCAAAACCTCCGCCTCGGCGGAAACGATGCAGCCGTTCGTGCCGATGATCGTCAGCTCATAAATGCCCCCGGCACCGACCGTCGGCGATTCCTCAAAGCTGCTGTATCCGTCCGGCCCTGTCCATGAAAAAAATGCGCCATTATCGTCCGTCGAGCTGCCGAGCGTGACCGTCGCGTGCGCGCAATCGAGCTGCCCGGCAGTCACCGCGAGGGTCGGTGGCGTGACCACTTCGACCGTTATTTGGTTCAAAATACCTGTTGATGTGTTCCAATAAGTGCCGCCACCGGGCGTGGAAGTCGGCGTGACGGCCTTCACCATATAATAATAGCCGCCCGCCGCGATGCCGTGGTCTGTGTAAAATTTGGTCGTGACCGGGTCGGTCGTCAGGCGCGAATACGGCCCAGCCTTCGTCGCGGCGCGAAAAATATGATAGCCCGCGAGGTTTGCCTCCGGCGAATCGTCCCACGAAAGTTCGACCGACTGGCAGTTTTGGACGGAGGCGAGGTTGGCCGCCGGGGCAGGGTAGTGCGTCCTGATGGTCGGGTCGCCGAGGAGCGAAACGTGCATTCCGCTCGCGCCAGAAGTTGGGGCCAACTGGACATATCCGTAATTATAGACCGTGTTTTGGGTCTCCTTCATCGCATAACCGATTGATTCTCCGTAAGTTAGCGTTTGCCAAAAACTCGTTGGCCGCCCCGCCCAGGTGCAGTTGAGGATGCCGCCACGCGAGGCGAGTGCGGCGGGCATGAACGGGTCGGTCTCAAAATCCCAGTCGCCGTGATAGCTGCCGAAGAGGTTCGTGAAGACCGCGTTCACGGTGTCGGTCGCGAAATTGGTGCTGTTGCCCACGCCGCCCGCGCTTTGATAGGTGCCCCCGCCGGTGCCGTAGGCGAAGAGGTAGGAATCCGGGTTTGTGTTGTTGAAAAAATCGCCCGCAATCACGTTTGCCTCACCGACGAGCGGAATGCCCGTGCGAAATCCCGCCTGCGCGAACGCCTCGCCACCAAACCAGCCGAAATTGTCGTCGATCAACGCCTTTTGCGCGACGGTATATTTTTTTGTCCGCCAATTATGGTCCTTGTCGAGATATCGGCGCATGAGTTCGATGGGCGTCGCGCCGAAAGTGGCCTGCGTCAAATGCCGAAAATCGACCCGGCCAACCTGTATTTCTGTCGCCGAGCTGATCCGGTTTTGGTCAAATTTCCCGTCGCCGGGAATGTTCCGATTTGCCGCCCGCGCAGCCGATGGGTTGTTGACCGTCGCATCGGTGTATGTCCCGGTCAGGTCGGCATAGTACATGTCCGCAGGCCAAGCCCCTGCATGGTCGCCGTGGCCGTCCCAAGCCGTGTTGCCGGAATAGGGCACCGGCACCTCGCCGAGCAAAAGGACGGATTTCACGCCCGTCGGGTCGGCGGAATAGACGGTTTGGATGGCCGTTTTAATGGTCGCGACCGACGAATTGGGCGTGACCGCGAATTTTATCGGCTGCCAACCATCGCCGATCATGTCGTTTTCGAGGCGCAAAAGTTCGGCAGCCAGCGGTTTTTCGAGCTGCGTATCGATGAAAAGCAAAATCTTGCCCCGGTTTTCGACCACGGACAGCGCGACCGCAACCGCCGCATAACCCGTCGCGATCGGGGCCGAGCCGCGCTCTTGGTCGATGGCATATTCATAGCCTTTGCCGGCCACGACGCTTTCATCAATGATGGCCGTCGTGTCGGAACTGATGGCCGCGCCGAGCAAAAACCAGTCGTTGGAGTCTTTTTCGCGCCGGATGACGAAAAAGGTATCTGCGACCGTCGGCCCCAGCCAGCTCAACAAAACGCCGGGCGGGTTGGTGGAAATTTCCGCCGTCAGCGGCAAGACGAGGTCTTTTGGGGACTGCGCCCCTAATTGGCCGACGGCGGCCAAAAGCATAAAAAGGAACGTAAAATGGATTGATCTCATGATGAAACGTTATGATGAAAAATGAAATTTTGAACTTTGCCGCCCTGTCCGCGTTCGGACTTTTGGACAGGCCGAAATTATTTTGAAAACTAAAAACACCCCAACTTTCGTAATTATGAAC
>JANOQP010000799.1:0-5300 GCA_031414895.1 Saprospirales bacterium | reverse complement strand
CGTTCCACGGCAAATCGACGATGGTTTCGAGATAGTTGAGGCCCATCGCGTACTCGGCGACCTGCGGGTTGACGCGCTTTATTTTGCCAACCTCCTTTTCAAAAGCGTCGAGCACGGCCTTCGGGAACTTCTTTTTTTGCGCCCGTTTCATCAAAAGGGCGATTTCCTCTTCCTGCGGGTTCGAGCCAAGCTCGTCCTGAATGGTTTTGAGCTGTTGGTTGAGGAAATAATCGCGCTGCTGTTTTTCGATATCGACCCGGGTTTTCGATTCGATTTGATCCTTCAGTTCGAGCAGTTGCAGCTCGGCCTCCATTTGGCCGAAGATCTTTTCGGCCTTTTCAGCGAGGTTGCTTGTTTCAAGGATCGCCTGTTTTTCCTCGATGCCGATGCCAAGGTTGGAGGCGATGAAATTGAGGAGAAAATTGTCGTTTTGGATGTTCTTCAACATCACGACGGCCTCGCTCGGGATCTGTGGGGACAGCTCGATGATCTGTTTTGCCGAGTCGCGGATGCTCGATAGCATGGCGCGGAACTCCATTTTTTTCTTCGGCTGTTCATATTCAAGCGAGTGGATCTGGCCGAGCATGTAGGGGTCTTCTTGCAGCATTTCCTCCAAAAAAAACCGTTTGCGACCCTGCAAAATGGCGGTCGTCGAGCCGTCCGGCATTTTCAGGAGCTTCAAAATGCGGGCGATCGTGCCGACGCGGTACATGTCGCGGGCCTCGGGGTTTTCGATGGTCACGTCCTTTTGCGACAGCACGCCGACGAGCCGGTTGGTGTCGTAGGCGCGCTGCACGGCGCGGATGCTCTTGTCGCGGCCGATGGTGATCGGGGTGACGATGCCGGGGAAGAGCACCGTGTTTTTGAGGGGCAAAATGGGCAGTTCGGTCGGGAAAACCTCTGACGGTTTTGCCTCTTCGTCGTCGTCGAGGGAAAATAGCGGCACGAACTCGGGCTCGTCGTCGGAATCGCTGTGTTGCAGGAATGGTTCAAACATGGTGTGTCGTCGCTGTTGGGCGTTGTCTCTCTATTAAAAAAAAATCGTGGGGCGAATTTCTCAAAAAAAACCGGAGCGGCGCCGATAAAACCCTCATTTGTGTCAAACTGGCAGCAAAATTTGGGATTGAAGGCGCAGGGATATGGGGCAAAGATTTTGCCAGCGGGCGCGGGGCTGACAATGTGGCAGCCGCAAAACAAAACAGCCAATTTTTGCGCGGGCCGCAAAAATTGGCTGTGTGAAAATCAAGGTGATTTGGGGCTTGGGCAAGGCCGCGTCAATACATCTTCAAAAAAACCATCGCCGTTTGCACCCTTTTCCCCGTCACCATGCGGAGACTATAAACGCCCGGATCGCCCGCCGAACAGTCCATCAAAACGCTCGTCGAGCCTGCCGGGATGGTGCCGGTCGCGACCACTTTCCCGCTGGTGGCATTGTGCAGGTAGCAGGTTATGTCGTACCCATAGGGCGCGTAAAGGCCCACATTGAGGTCCTTATCGGTCGGGTTTGGCCAAAGTTTTACCGAAAAATAGGGCGTGTTCAGCCCTTTTGGGGCCAAAACATTGCCGATGAAACGGGCTACATCACCACTTGTCGAGCCAAATTCGGCCCAAACCCCGCCGTAGCACGTCTGCCAGTCGAGGCATTCGATGGAGGGGAGGCGCATGTTTTCGTCCTCGAAATATTTCCAGTTCACGCCATAATCGGTCGTGTATGCCCAGCCGTCAAAATTGCTGGACACAAACGTGCCGTCGGTGCCGGGGACATAACAGAGCAGCCCCGATTCGTCAAAATCGCTAAAATCAGAGTTTGGGACGACTTGCCAAGAGAGTCCCCCGTCGGTTGTGCGGATGGGATCGGCGTTTGCACCTGGGGTCGGCGCGGCCTCGAAATTGTTGTAATTATAGGTGATCAGCCCGTTTTTGGCATCTGAAAAAGCGATGCCGAACGGCCCACCCTGTCCGTTTGGAGAGGGCAGGTCTTGCGCCGTCCAGGTCAGGCCAAAATCGGTGCTTTTGAGTAGCCGATTGTTGGAAGTTGGGCACATGAAGGTGTTGCCCGCCCTCCCAAACGACTGGGTCAGGGCAAATTCGCCCGCCGTCGGGTCGGCAATATTGGCGACATTGACGCGGGCCCAGGTTTCGCCGGCATCGGCAGTCCGGTAAATTTCGTACTCGCCATCGCCCGGGTCGCCGAGCGCAAAACCCTCGTTGGCCGACCAAAAATGGATGACATCCGGAAAACTGCCGGGAAAAGTGAATGCGTTGGCGGCCTTGCGCTGCCAGGTTTGGCCGCCGTTTCGGGTGACGTACATTTTACCGCCGCCGTTCACCAAATTATAGGTCATCACCCAACATTCCTGCGCCGAACGTGCGGCAAACGAGGTACAATACTCGCCCTCCTCGGTCGTCACGGTCGATGTTTCCCAGGTGGCACCGGCATCCAGCGTGCGGGAGACTTTGAGCTCGGCGGCGGCAACAAAATAACCATCGTCGTGGACTGTCCAAACGGGGTTTTTGTCCACCACATCCGTCCAAAAAGCAGTCAGGTTCTTTGGCAGGCTGGTCTCGAGCTTGGCCCAGTTTTGGGCAAAGAGCAGGTTGGTCGCGCCGCAAAGGATCAGCGCGGCGAGGACGGTAAGTTTGGTTGTTTTCATTGAAAAATTATTGAAAAGGTGAAAAAATAGGTGGCTTGGCAGCTTCAGGTGCTGCTTTTTTTTTTGGAAAAAGGAAGGTTGGTTTTTTGGCCGGGATTGTGGCTGACCAAAGTTTTAAAACCAGAATCAGGCTTTTCTATACCCAAATGGGTAGATTTTTTGGGGAATGGGCCGTTGGGCCGCTATTGTTTTACCAAAATCTTGGAAGAAGCAGCCCCGCCAGCCCGGTATTTCAAAAAAGAGATACCTGGCGGCCAGTCGCGGCAGTCGATTTCGAGGCGGTCTGGGCCGTCGGTTTCTTTTTGGAAAAGGGGGTGGCCGCCAAGATGGATTGTCAATCGAACAACCCCCACCGCATCGCCTTATAAACCGCATTCGTGGTGGTCGGCGCACCGAGTTTTTCACGCAGCGTCCGGTTGGCAACCTTGATGGTCTCGGGGCTGACATAGAGCGTCCGCGCAATCTCGGCCTGTGTTTTTCCGAGGGCGGAGAGGACGAGCACTTGCATTTCGCGGTGGTTGAGCGTGGGCTGGGCGATGGTGTTTGTCATGGTCGGGTGGTTGTTTTGTTGAATTGAATTTGGCCGGTCGGCAGCCCGTTATCGTTTTCTGGAAACAAAAATATTCAGGGCAAAAACAACAATCCCCCGCACTGAACGGATCAGGCGGGGGATTGAACGAACCCTATTGTTTTCCGAACGAACTCAATGCTCGATACCCAATTCGCGCAGCATTTGCAACGTTTCCTCTTTTTTACCCTCCGAAACCGGCACTTTGATGCCGTCGGTCATGAGCAATAGGTAGTCGTCCTTGATGAATTTCTTGACGTGGTAGAGGTTCACGAGATGGGACCGGAAGACCCGTTTCATGAACTTGCAATCCTCAAATTGCTTCTCAAAATCGCCGATGTTCCGGGCAAGGTGGAGCGGTGCGTTGTGCTCAATCAATTTGATATAACTATGTGTCCCGTCCGCATCGACCCGGACGAGGTTTTTCATCCACGAATAGACGATTTCGTGGTTCGTGTTGAAGGCCACGCGGTGGTTCAGTTTGTCCGCGAGGTGGTTTTGGTGGTTGATAAGCTCGATGAGCATCTGGTATTGCCCCTGTGTGTGGAGGAGGCGATGCCGCTCGGAGGCGCGATGGACGGCCTGCACGAGGCGGGTCGGTTCGACGGGCTTGCGCAAAAAATCGAGTGCGGCGAACTCGAATGCCCGCTCTGCATATTTTTGGTAACCGGTCACGAAAATGATGGCCGAACCCGTCGGCTGCATTTTTTCCAAGACCTGAAAACCGTCCATTTCGGGCATTTCGATGTCCAAAAAGACGAGATCGGGCTTTTTTTGGCGGAAAAGTTCGAGGCCTTCCGCCCCGCCGGTGGCCTCGCCGATCAGTTCGACCTGCGGGCAATAGGAGCGCAAATGGACGGCGAGGGTTTGGCGCGAATCGATTTCGTCGTCGATGAGGATTGCTTTCATAATGGATCAATTTATTTTTGTCCAAGGCTCAAAATGGCCCGCGTTCCTGTAATCGAGCCGTCGGCGGATTTTATTTCAAGAAGTTCAAAACCCGACCGCGTCCCGTTTTGAAGGTCAAAAAGCGCGAGCCGTTCGCGGGTAATGGACTGGCTTTTGGATTCGTGGCCGTGCTTTTTAACAGAGGCCCCGGCAAGTCCGATGCCGTTATCCTCGATGGTGCAAACGAGGCCGCCGTTTTCTTTTTTGAAGTCAATTAAAATCCGCCCGCCACCCGGTTTTGGGGAGATGCCGTGCCAAATGGCGTTTTCCACAAAAGGCTGCAAGATCATCGGCGGTATCTCGGTGTCGAAATCGTCCACATCGTCGGCGAGCGAGATTTTCCACCAAATCCGGCCTTTCATCCGCAGGGATTCGATGGCGAGGTAATCGTTCAAAAAGGCGATCTCCTTTTCCAGCGAAATGGTTTTGAGGGATGAATAATCCAAGATCTGCCGCATCAGCCCAGCGAATTTATGGAGGTAATTGCTCGCTTCCGGTCCTTCGTTTTTGACGATAAAAGCATTGATGGAGTTGAGGCTGTTGAAGATAAAATGCGGGTTCATCTGCGCCAAAAGGGCGGAAAGGGTGCTTTCGAGGGCTTTTTTCTCGTTTTCGAGCGCGGATTTGCCGAGGGCGAACTCGCGGCGGAGGTGGGCGATGCGGTAGCGGTAGAGGGCATAGGAGATGCCAAAAATTACACCCAATATTAAAAACTTGAACCAACCGGTCTGCCAAAACGCTGGCCTTACGACCACTTCGAGCCGCGCCATTTCACGGGATTCAAACCCGTCCGAATTGAAGCCGCGAAGCAAAAATTCATATTTGCCGGGCGGCAGATTGGCATAACGTGCAGTCTCATTGGGGTTGGAACGAACCCATTTTTCATCTATTCCCGCTAATTTATACTGGAAGGAAACCCGTTTTGGATCTCCAAATTCGGGTTGTGAAAAGCGGAAACTGATGGTGTTTTGGTTGCGTCCGAGGCTGATGGACTGCATTTCCATCGGGTTGGTCGCCCCGGTTTTTTGGCAGGCCAAATGGATAGCTGGTTGGTCGTTTATCAAAATTTCGGTGATGAGCGGACGTTTTGCGGCCTCCATTTGGGGCATTTTTTCAGGGTCGAAAACCGA
>JANOQP010000798.1:0-5438 GCA_031414895.1 Saprospirales bacterium | reverse complement strand
GGCTTTGACCATCTTGCTTTTTACATTGCTTTTCACATTTTCTGAAATCAAACCAAAGCCGACAGACGACGAAAAGTCGTCAGGCGGGCCGCGCTTCAGCGGGTTCGGAACATGAGCCAATAATTGATTCAAAAATTGACGCTGCCATTTGTTCGTATCGGCCATCTGTGCCAATATTGCAGCCGTGAGTGTTTCGATGCTCATGGGTAAAAGTTGGTTTGGTTTGCACCTCAAAACTACACTTTTACCCTTTTTTTTTATCTAAAACCTACCCTTCTGGATTTACAAACCGTTACGAACCATTGCGATGGGGTATTCTAATTTTTAATCCACAACCTTCTTGCTAAAACCGCTGCTCTCCTCTCATGCCGCCCCCAGCGGGGGCATTTCATCAAAACCAACCGAGCCCAGACAGCAATTACCATGCAGACCTCTCACAGCATCCCGCCAAAGCCCGAAAACAAAGGCCCCCGGCCATCCTCCCCCTTTCTGGACAGCCTAATTTCCGAGGAGCAGCAAAAGTTCCTGCGCGACACTTTTTTTTGCAATATAAGACCGGACTCCCCCGCCGTCGCCGAGGCCATGAAGCTCCGGGGCTGGCCGCCGCAGCTCCGGCCGGACGACCCGACCGACCTCCTGCTCGACCACCTTTCGGAGCAGCCGCCCGCCTGGCTCGACGAGCACCGGGCTTTCCTGCAAAAACTCATGGACGAACTGCTCACCGACAAGGCCGCGCCCGGCCACGCCGCCGCCCTGCTCTGCCTCAAATCGCTCGTTGCCCATGCCCGGGCCGGGCTGGGCACGCCCTTTTTGAAGGGCCGCTTGGACATGGTCGGCCTCTCGACAGAGGACGAACTTGACCTTTACCTCATTTGGGCCAAGATAGAGGAACGGCGCGACGAGGAGCTCGGTGGCCGCGACCTGCCCAACCACGATTGGGAGGTGGACCTGACCGCAAAGCCCCACCTCGCCGCACTGGTCCTTTACCTGAACCGCGAAAAATGGCCGCGCAAAGGGCTCTTTTCGCTCTATTCGATCCGGAATGCCCCGCCACCATGGGAACGCCTCTATCTCGAAGCCTACCTGCGCAGCACCGTTGCCGCGCTGTTCAAGGTGGAGGATTTCCAATGTTTCAAAAACTTCCGCGAACGGGCCGACCTCCCCGGCTGGCTCTCCGAACTGCTCGACGAGACCCTCGAACACCCGGCGATGGAAGAGGCCGCGGATGCCTACCGCGCCTTTTTGGGCAACGGCCTGCTCCAAAAAGCGGAGAACGCCGGCAAAACGGACTTTGAGCTGCTCGTCAACCTGACCGGGCAAAACGGTTGAACCGGTTCTTTTTCAGAAAAAAATCAGCCTCCACCAATGGTACAGAACAAAAAAGCCTCCCCGGCGGCCCCCAGCCCCATTTTGAACTATCCGGCCTCCACCTCTGCCGAGCAGTTCCACAGCGACCTGCTCTTTTTGCTGGACCTCAAGGAAGCGGAGCAGGAAGGGGCCAAGCCGCGCATTTTTTTTGACACCTACGGGGCGATCGACATGCTCACGGGGCTGGTCAAGCTCGGACAGGGCGGGCGTTTCCAGATGGGCCTTTTCAATGCCCAGGAGACGCTGGCTTACGCGCTGGCGTTCAAAAGCTGGCTGGGCAAGATCTACCTCTTGCCGCCCCACACGGGCGAGCTGATCTTTAAGATACGGAGCAACGACGGCATCCTCTTCGGCGGGAAGGCCGCGGACTTCGAGGTGCGCGAGCGCGAGATGTGGGGCGACCTGGGGCTGAAAAGCTACGAGTCCCTCAAATCGAACAAGACCAATGCCCCGGAGGTGCTCAAGGTCGAGTCCACCCAGATCTTCAAGGCCTTTTACCTATTGAGGGAGCGCGGTTTCTGGGAGTCGCGCTACAAGCACCTGATGGACAGCGGGGTGCTCGATTTTTTGCAGGAGCCCGGCTACCGGATGGGCGACCTCACGAAACTGCCGCTCTTTGAGGAGCTCAACCGGTCGCTCAACCTGCGGCGGCCGCACCGCAGCGACAACAACTATTCGGACGCGGTCGCCCTTTGCCTGCTCGACCAAAAGCATCATAAAATACGGGGGCGCAAGGCGCAACAAGATTGCCGAAGGGTACGGCCGTCTGGCGGGCGATTTCTGCAAAAAGTCCATCGACTGGCTTGAACAGAAAATGGACGAGAACGAGGGCGCCCACCACAGCAAGGACCGTCACCGCCGCTACTGTTATGCGCTGAACAACTGGGTGCTCAATGCCACCTTTTTCGCCAGCCCGCAAGACCCGCCAGTGGTGATGCAACGGGCGCAGCTGCTCGAGGCCGCCTCGCGCGACCCGGCCATCTGGGACGAGTGCAAGTACAGTGACACGCTGGCCCGGTTCTACCTGCGGGCCGCCATTTTGAGCGGGGAAAGGGCCGATTTCGAGCTGTTCCTCAATTGGGCCGACGAGTTCTGCGCCCAATCGAGGCGGGCATCCAAAAGAACGATGAGCCTCTTCGAGACCCTTGGGCGCGACATCAAGCGCGTAAAAAGGCTGGGCTTTGCCGGCGCACGGAGGGCCGCCGCCCCGCAGGGCGTTGCAGTCCACCGGGTATGAACCGCTATGTTTTTTGAAGAAGGATGTTTCAAAATAACCGGGGCGCAGGAAAATGGTTTTCCCAAATAAGCTGGCCGGTTTGACCGACTCGGTTTGGGTCGGAATATTTGGGGTTTCCCCCAAAAAAAGGGGCACGGTTGTCATTTTTTTCCAAAAGAGCATGTTTTCACGGCTTCGTCCCAAAACCGAAAAAAACTGGCTGTCTATTTTGCTGGCCTTCCTTGCACCCGTTTTTGGATTTTGACTGGCCTTTTTTTCAAAAACAATCGAATAAGCCCGAAAATGCCGAAGTTCCTGCAGAGAAACTTTTGGGCAAAGCCAAATAAATTGGGCAGATGAAAGCCGCCATTCCCCAAATAAAACGGCCATTAAACCGTCGTTTCCCAAAAAAGGAACAGCTTTTCGGGGCGTGAAAAGTCACCGAAGCATTTGGAATTCCCCAAATAAAACGGCCGCAAAACCGAAATCCCGCCCAATCAATCGCTGTAGTTTTCCAAAGCACCCGATAAAAAAGTGCGCATATCATCGACCAACCTTGGCGGCCCTAAAACGGTCACATCCTTGCCGAACGAGGCCAGTTTCCTGCGCAGTTCCCAATTTATTTTCAACCGCATCTCGACAAGCAAGGTGCCCGCGCCTTCCTCGGTGGCCACAAATGGCTCGAAGAACGGGGCATCCAAAAAGTAGTTTTTGTAAAATTTGCTGAACCGCAAACGGATGGTTTCGACCGTTTTGTTTTCGCGCGGGTCGGTGATGCCATAGATGTTTTCCCAGTATTTTTCGGGCGAGAAGCCTTTGGGCTTGTTGTGGCAATACCCGTCCTGAACAGGCTGCCCAACGATGCGCTCCAATGGATAGACCCGGATGAAATCCAGCTCCGTCGGGTCGTGCGATTGGCCGCCGACATACCAGCGGCCGTCCCACTGTTTGATGAAAAAAGGGTCAAAAATGACCCGCCTCGCTTCCGGTTCATGATAGGCCCGATAATCGAATGCCGTTTTGAAATCCCTTTCAATGGCCTCAATGAAAAAAGGCAAGTATTTCGCGCCCAAATAATCGGGCTGCGGGGCGAAAAAAACGACCTTTTCCGGCTTTTTGGACGGTCCCGCCTTGCGCGACGCGGTGCGCACCTTTTCGGCAACGGCGGTCAGCTGCCCGAACCGCTGGGCGAGGCCCTCCTCTTGCGTGAGCATTTTTATGGCGAGGTCGAGCTGGTGCAGTTCGTCCCGGGAGAGGGCGAGGCGGTCGATGAAGATGAACGGGGTTTCGTAGTACCAGCCGTTGCGGCGGCGGTCGAAGGCGAGGGGGGCGCGGAGCGTATTTTTAAAATAGTTGATGTCTGACCGTAACTGCCGCAAAGAGATATGCAAACGACGGCAGAGTTCTTCTGATTTCACGACCCTTACACCGCCAATATGTTCGTTGAAAATCTCATTAAGGTGTCCATACCGTTCTTTCATCTTTCACAAAAACTCAATAAATTAGGTAGTAAATCGAAAGAAGACCCCATTTTTGCCACATTTCCCATCCAACAAGGATTGAAACACAGTCAGAAAAATGGGAATAAGGTTCGTCCTTTCCACAATAACAAGGCTTCAAGGCGACCCCATTTTCTGTCAAATTAAAAAAAATCAAAATTTTTTAACCAAAGACTTGCGTCTTTGGTTTTTTTGATACCACCTTTGTAAAAATTTTAACAGTAAAAAATATGGATACACTAGCCACGATTCTTTTTACCTTTATTTTAGCTTTCGCCTTGCTCCGACTTCCAATGCGTGAGTGCGGCAACCTTTTGATAGAGCTTCCGAAGTTTTTCAAATTTGAGTACAAAGCTAAGCAAACCTCGAAGCGTCGAAGCATCAAAAGGGCTTCCAGTCGACAAAAGTGATATTTTTTGAGGTGGGCAAATATTTTGCCCACCGATTACAGTATCCTTGTGACGTAAAAACATCAAATCAAATAGCCATGCTCGATACCCTTTACAAAATCGGCCAACAGCTTTCGCAACAAAGCCGTGAGGAGTTTGACGACATCATCCTCAAGCCGCCCATTGACGAAACAGAGCTGGAAAAAGGCGTCCAGTTCTTGGTGGTCGAAGTCATTTTTGACCTGGACAATCAAGAAATCAGGCCGGGCAGAAAAAGGCCATTCGATGCGGACGACCCCATTTTTGAATTTTCTCCCTATAAATTGAGATGCCTGCGCATTCAGGGGGGCAACAACAAGAGCATTTACCCGACGGTCGATCCGCGCAAATCGTTCGACCCGTGGGTAAAGACCTTTTTTGGAAAGGATGAAACAGCCACAAAACCTGAACTGGTCGTTGCCATCGAAAAGGATTTCTCCGAGTTGAGGGAAAAGTTGTTTTTCAAGATTGCTGAAAAAATCATTGAGCTGCAACCTGCCTTCAAACTGCTTTTTTATTTTCCAAAAGAAGGATTGGAAGAGCTTGTTATGGACCACAAAAAAGGCCTAAAAGAGCTTTTTGGACTGACCGATAAAGACCGTGTGGCGATGCTTACTGCCTCGATTGTGGCCAAAGATTTCGGGCTTGATTCGCCAACGGTTTTTGCCCAATTGGACGGATTTGATGATTTTTTGAGGCGCAAATTTTTGAAAGCGGCCGTTGAAGGTGCGACAGATGAAAGGGCCGCCAAAAATCCGCGCCTTTGCTACGTGTCCGGCAAAATGGCTGCCGAAGTGCGCGTTTCGCTTGATTCGGGTCCAGCTTTAACTAACTAGCCTTCATTTCGACAGAATGTGTGAGTGAGTGCGGCGTATGTTGAATCATCTTCGCGTTTTAGTTTTCACTTTGCTAATGTGGCCCTTTGCC
>JANOQP010000797.1:0-6084 GCA_031414895.1 Saprospirales bacterium | reverse complement strand
ACAATTTTTCGGCCGCCCTTTTTTGGGAAAAATAGACTTACAACCCGGGAGCTTTCCTATTTTTCGCCAAAATAAAAGCCCACCCGTTTTCCCGTTTCCATCAATACTTTTTCATGAAAAACCTGTGCCTTTTCCTTTTCCTTTTGCCCACCATTTTGATGTCCCAAAACATCTGGTCTCCGTTCGATCTGCGCTCGGCAAAGCCGTCGGGCGAGCGGTTTATCGCGCCCAAAAAAAGCCGCGCGATCTCGCTTGATTTGAATTTCTTAAGATCCATTTTGGCCGCCGCGCCGGATTGGTCCACCGCGCAAGCCGCTGAAAATGAAGCCGTTGCGCTCGAAATCCCGATGCCCGATGGCAGTTTCAAAACTTTCAAAATCTGGCGGGCCGATGTGCTGCACCCCGATTTGGCAAAGCGTTTTCCCGAAATAAAAAGCTATGCGGGCCACGAAATCGGCGACCGCACGACCTCCATCCGTTGCGACATCACGCCGCGCGGTTTTCATGCGATGGTCCTTTCGGCGACGGAAAACACCGTTTTCATCGACCCCATTTGGTGGGGCGACATGGCGCATTATCAGGTTTATTTCAAAAAGGATTTTGCAAAAAAGACAAACGAAAAATGGGTCTGTGGCACGACCGAGGACGGGTTGCCCGCGGCAGGTGAGGGGGTGACCTTGAGCCACCCCCTCACTTCACCCGACCTTCCCAAAACGACCGATTTGCCCGAATCCAGCAGCTTCGCCGGCGACTGCGGAAAGCTCCGAAAATACCGCCTCGCCCTCTCTTGCACCGGCGAATACGCCACCTTTCACGGTGGCACGACCGCCCTCGCCCTCGCTGCGATGACCACCTCGATGGTGCGCATAAATGGCATTTATGAGCGCGATTTGGGGGTGACGATGCAAATTGTGGCCAATAACAACCTCGTTATCTTCCTAAACGCGGCGACCGACCCCTTCGACAACACGAGCCTCGGCCAGATGATCGGCCAAAACCAAACGACTTGCGACGCGGTCATTGGCACGGCCAATTACGATGTCGGCCATGTTTTCGGCACGCAGGGCGGCGGCCTGGCCTGCCTTTTTTGCCCCTGTACGACCAGCAAAGCGACCGCCGGAACGGGCATCGGATCGCCTGTCGGCGACCCTTTTGACGTGGATTATGTGGCGCACGAGATGGGCCACCAGTTTGGCGGGCGGCACACGCAATCGAACGCCGGGTGCAACAACGACAACCTCGCGGCCAACGAAACCGGCTCCGGTTCGACGATCATGGCCTACGCGGGCATCTGTCCGCCGAACGTGCAAAATTTTTCCGACGACTATTTCACCGCCGTGAACCTCCGGCAAATGGGCGTTTTCATCACCACCGGCAGCGGTTCGACCTGTCCGACGGTGATGACGGTCGCCAATTCCGCGCCGACCGCCGCCGCTTCGGTGGACAAAACGCTGCCCATTTCCACGCCCTTCGCGCTCACCGGGACGGGCACGGACCCGAACGGCGACCCGCTCACTTTTTGTTGGGAACAACAAGACATCGCTATCGGCACGACCATGCCGCCCGTCGCCACGAACACGACCGGGCCGATGTTCCGCACGCTAAAAGCCACGACAAACCCGGTCCGCCATTTCCCAAATTTGCCCGATCTGGCCGCCGGGATCAACCCAACTTGGGAAGAACTGCCCTCGGTGAACCGAACCATGAACTTCACTTTGACCGTCCGCGACAACCATCCGGGCGGCGGTTGCACGACGCAGGACGACATAAAACTCACTTTTAACACCGCGACCGGCCCGTTTTTGGTGACCGCGCCGAACACGACGGGCATCTCGTGGAACGTCGGCGCGACGCAAACCGTCACTTGGAACGTCGCAAACACGACCGCCGCGCCCGTGAGCTGCGCAAATGTGAAACTCCTCCTTTCGACCGACGGGGGCCTCACTTACCCGACTGTTTTGGCGGCTTCGGTGGCCAATTCGGGGACGGCCCCGATTGTCGTGCCGAACACGGTTTCGACAACTTGCCGCGTCCGGGTGGAGGCCATTGGCAATTACTTTTTTGATATTTCGGACAAAAATTTCACCATTAAAATACCGCCGATCCCAACTTTTGTGGCCACTGCCCTGCCGCTCGCGCAATCGGTCTGTGCGGGCAATCCGGCCAATTTTTCGATTGATCTGCAATCAATTTTGGGTTTTGCAGACCTTGTGAACCTTTCCGCCGTCGGAAACCCGCCTGGCTCAACGGTCGTTTTTTCTCAAAACCCGGCCACAACAGGGACGATTGTCACTTGCTCGATCACGAATATTTCGGTGGCCGTGACGACTGTTTTTCCGATAACGATTACGGCGGCTTCGGGCAGCATTTCCCAAAACCAAACGGTCTTTTTGACGGCCCTGCCCGGCGCACCGTCGTCGTCCGCCGCGCCGCAATCGCCCGTCAATTTTGCGACCGGGCTTGGCACTTCGCCGACGCTCACATGGGCTGGCGCACCTGCTGCGACCGCTTATTTTGTGGAAATCTCGACCAATCCAGCCTTTTCCGCCGGATCAATAATTTCCTCCGGGACGGTCGCCGGGACGAGTTTTTTGATGACAAACGGTACATTATCAACGGTTTATTACTGGCGGGTGAAACCGTCCAACCAATGCGGCGATGGGGCTGTCTCCACCGTTTTTGCTTTTCAAACGGGCGGTTCGAACTGTTCGCAAACGTTCACGGCGACGGATGTGCCGAAGGCGATATCGGTCACGACGATTGATTCGATTACCTCCAACTTGACCATCCCGGCGGGGTGGTTCATCACGGATTTGAACGTTTCGGTCGCGGCAGACCATGCATGGGTGGGCGATTTGGCCGCCAATTTGATCTCGCCATCCGGAACGGTGCGCCAACTTTTTGACCAACCGGGCGTTCCGGCGAGCGATTTTGGGTGCAATGCCGCCAATATTTCCATCCTTTTTGATGACGAAGCGGCCCAAACGGCGGCCCAATTGGAAGGCACTTGCGGCACGGGCGCGGTCTCTATTTCGGGGGATTTTCAGCCCATCCAACCGCTTTCCAGCTTCGATGGCCCGGACGCGGCGGGCGTTTGGCAGCTCAAAATGTACGATCGATACCCGGCGGACGGCGGCAGTTTGACGGCTTGGGGCATCACGATTTGTTATGCTGCGCCGATTTCCCCAGCGGTTTTGCTGGTCAATAAGGTGCTTTCCGTCGCAAAATCCGGGCAGGGCGCGGTTTCGCAAAGCCACCTTTCGGCGCAAATCACGGGGACCACGGGGCAGGTTTTATTCACGATAATAAACGCCCCGACGGGCGGTGTTTTGCTCAAAAACGCTTCCCCACTTGCCATCGGTGGCTCGTTCACGCAGGCGGAAATCAACGGCGGGCAGGTGGTTTATCTGCACGGCGGCGGTGCGGCGGCGACCGACCAATTTACGTTTGATTTGGTGGACCAAAACGGCTCAAACTGGCTCCCAAACCAAGCTTTTCATATCAATATCATCCAAAACACGCTCGCGGCCAGCCTCGTTTTGACCCAAAACATCAATTGCGCGGGCGGCGCAAACGGCTCGGTCACGGCCTCCGCGACGGGCGGCACGGCCCCGCTCGAATACAGTTTGAACGGCGGCAATTTTCAGCAAAGCCCCATTTTTCAAAACCTTTCGGCGGGCAATTTCACGGTCACTGTGCGCGATGCGAACGGTTTTTCCATTTCAACAAATCAAGTGGCGGGGACCAATCCGGCCCCGGTTTCGGCCTCGACGGCGGTCAATTCGGACGACGTGACGGCATCGGGCGCGGGCGGCACGGGCAGTTTGACCTATTCGATCGACGGGCAAAATTTTTCGCAAAACACCCTTTTTTCCAACCTTGCGAACGGCATTTACACCATCACCGTCCGGGACGAGAACGGTTGCACGGCGGCCGCGCAAGCCGTCGTCGCCGTCAATTCGCTGCTTGTCGGGGCGCAAATCCAGTCGCAAATTGCGTGCGCGGGCGGCTCGAACGGGGCGGTCTTGGTGACGGTCGGCGGTGGGCAAAGCCCGTTTTCCTTCCAATTTAGCAACGGCACAAACCAACAAAGCGGCCTTTTTGAAAACCTCCCGGCGGGCAATTATTCGGCCACGGTGACCGACGGGCAGGGCTTTTCGGCGACTTCGAACACGGTCGTATTGAACCAGCCGACGGCGATAACTGCCTCATCCTCAACGGTTTATTATCAAATAAACGTCGCGGCATCGGGTGGAACGGGCAGTTTGTCGTTCTCGATTGACGGGCAAAATTTTCAGGGCTCGCCCAATTTTTCGGTCGGGCAAAACGGCAGTTTCACCATCACCGTCCGCGACCAATCGGGCTGCACGGCGACGGTTTTGGCGATGGTCAATGTGCCACAATTGACGGCCTCGGCAGTCGTGGCCGCGCCCATTTTTTGCGCCGGGCAGACGACGGCCATCCTTGCGGCGACGGGCGGCGGCGGTCAGCCACCGTACCAATTTTCGCTGAACGGCACCGATTTTCAACCAAACCAGCAGTTCGCAGGGCTGGGCGCGGGCGATTTCACGGTTTTCATAAAAGATGCGGCGGGCAATATTTCGAGTTCAACAATCACGGTTTCCGCGCCCTCGGCGGTCGAAGTTTCGGCGGTTGTTTTTGGAAAAAAAATCACGGCCTCGGCATCGGGCGGCACGGGTGCGCTGAATTTTAGCCTCGATGGGGTCAATTTTTCGCCTGTCAATATTTTTGAAAATTTGCCCAACGGCAACTATCCCGTTTTTGCGCAGGACGCGAACGGCTGCATCGCGTCGGTGAATATTTCGATAAATTATCAAACCGTCGTCCCAAATTTGTCGGTCGCGCAACCGACCTGTTTTGGACAAACCGGGTCGGTCGAGGTCGCGGCAACGGGCGGGATTGCGCCCCTCGAATACAGCCTCGATGGGGTCAATTTTGGGCAAAGCCCGGATTTTGGGGGCCTCGCGGTGGGCAATTTTACGGTCTTCGTGAAGGATGCGACGGGCGAGGTGGTGACCCAAGCTTTTTCGATGAGCGAGCCCGCGCAAGTGACGGTTTCGGCGACGGTCGCGGGGCCGAACATCTCTTTTTTGGGCCTCGGCGGGGCCGGCAATTTCACCTATTTGGTCAATAATATCTCCATCGGCGCGGCGACGGTTTTTGAAAATGCGCCGCCCGGAAATTACACCATCACCGCCGTGGACGACAACGGTTGCTCGGCCTCGACGACAGCGACGGTTTTGCCCAGTACGTTGATTATCAATGTGTTAGATGTAAAGACCGTTGGTTGCGCAGGTGGAACGGACGGCCAATTCACGGTCTGCGTGAACGGTGGACAGCCGCCGTACAGCCTCGCTTTTGTGCCAAATATCGGGCAGCAAACACCCGTCGCGGGCAATTGCGCGCTCAACGTACAGCTCGCCGGAATCCCATCGGGCAGCTATCAGGTGACGGTGAAGGATGCGTTCGGGTTCGACCAGTTTTTGACCATCAGTTTGCCGGAACCGCCCGCGCTTTTCGCCTCTGCGACTTCCACGGGCGCGAACAATTCGAGCACGGTGACCGTCACCGCGACGGGCGGCACGGGTGTTTTGAACTATGCCCTCGACGGCAGCAATTTTCAGCCATCGAACATTTTTGAAAACGTGGCCGACGGAAATCATTCCATCATTATCAAGGACGAAAACGGCTGCACGACGACCGCTTTGATTTTAATCATGACCATCGCGACGGGCGAGGCGGCAGATGATTTTTTCGGCCTCCAAATTTTTCCAAACCCGACCAGCGGCGATATTCAACTCGCTGTGAACCAACCGATTAGCACGATTTTCTTATTGAAAATAACCGACGCGGCGGGGCGGATTTTGATTTCCGAAAAAACAGTTTTGCCGAAAAAAATGGACTTGACCGGGCTGCCGGGCGGGGTTTATTGGATTTCGCTGACGGATGGAGAACGGGCGGTTTGGCGGAAATTGGTTAAGATTTGAATCATACACACACCACGAAGTGCACGAAGGTTTCACGAAGGGCACAATTTGAGGTCTTTGTGAAAACATTGTGTTC
>JANOQP010000796.1:0-2847 GCA_031414895.1 Saprospirales bacterium | reverse complement strand
TTCGTTTTTTCTGTTTTTGCGTTTTTTTCTTGCCCGTTTTTATCGGCCTTTGTGCGATTTTCTTCCAATTTTTTGTCCAAATATTTCACCAATTCCGCCTGTTCCGGGTTTTTCAAAAAGCTGTTCATCCAAATTTCTAGGCGTTTTTCGGCAAGCAAAAATTCGACTTTTGCTATTTTTTTTCGATACTTTGAAATCAAAAAAGCGGTCTTTGGTTCGAGCGTGAAGAGCAAATCCATGCGGCCCTGTTCCATTTTTTCATCAAATGTTTTGCGGGCGCGTTCGGCCGTGGCCTTGCTTTTATTGAATTTTTCGGCCTTTGAAAGATGGTTTTTGTACAAAATCTCAAATTCGGGCAGATTGGCCAAATGGCCTTCCTGCAGCAATATTTCTAGTTTTCCTTTCATAGTTTTCCCTTTTGTTGGGTGATAAAATCGAGTTGGTTTTGGGCATTTTTTGCCCGTCGCGCAAAAGTGCTTAATTCAACCCGGCTTCCAATGTTAAGTTTTTGAAGCAGCAAAAACTTAACATTGGCGTAATTTTGGACGGTTTCAAGAGCGGGCAAAAACCCTTTATTTGACTTTTCTGCGATTTTTATCAAAATGCAGCGAGCCGGGAATGATTTTCCCCCTGAAACTTTTAGCACGAAAATCAGGATTACAGAATGAGCATATTTGCCGAATCGCTCCCCCGCCCTGTTCAAGATTTTGAAATCTTCCGGAAACTTAAGTACAGCACTTACGGTAATTAAAAAGAAATTTATGCCTGCATGGTTTTGTTTTTAAAAAAATAAAATTACGGTACTTACTGTACTTTTTTTGAGCTTAAAAACCAAGTTTGCGATTTTCATACTTATCAAAAGTACCACACTTAAACGATTTGTGTTTTTTTTAAATAAAAAGTACAATACTTATTTACTTATAAGCGTAAATAAAATTCATACTTTCAATAATTAAAAAATCACAAAACGCAAATACTTATCCACTATTTTGTTTAAATTTGCCGTCAGTATCAATCGTTTTTACTTTTGATAATTATAAAAGTAAAATAGTATTTACTTAAGTAATTACCAAAAGTAAAAACGTACCAAAATCATAAAAACCGAAAAAGGCACATGATAATATCAATCACAAACTTGAAGGGTGGGGTAGGGAAGAGCACCCTCGCGCAAAACCTCGCCGTCGCGCTCGCCCGGCGCGGCCACAAACTTTGCATCGCAGACACCGACGTGGAACAGCAAACCTCGACGCGATGGGCAGCCGTCCGAGCAGGGCAGGGGGCAACTGTCCCGGAAATCCCCGTTTTTCAGATCAACCCGGACACCATCAGCGACCAGATTTTGAACAAACTGGCCAAAAATTTCGACCTCGTCATCATCGACGGAACGCCCGCGCTCACTGAACTGACCACTCGTATTATTATGATGAGCGATTGGGTCGTCACACCCATTTTGGCCTCTGCGACCGACCTCTGGGCGCTCGACACTTTCCTAAAACGATATCGCGAGGCGAGCATCACGAAGGAGGCGATGGGCGGCAAGGTCGGCCTGCGCGTCGTGCTGAACAAATACAGCGACCGCACCAACCTCGACCGCGAGATCGGCGACGCGGTGGACGGTCTCGGCATTCAGCTTTTTGCGACCCGGCTCGCGACGCGCGTGGCCTATAAAGAGGCGACCGTACAGGGCCTCGGCGTGACCGAACTGCGCGACAAAAACGCCCGCGCCGAAATGGACGCGTTCGCTGTGGAAGTCGAAAACCTTTTTTTGAACAAATAAAAATGCAGCCCAATCATGGCAAAAAAGACATTTGACATCAAAAGCACCCTCGCCGTGCCGACGCGGTCGTTCTCCGTGGAGGATATCGAGGCGGCCACTCGGCAGATCCACCAGCCGGAAAAAAGGGAAACTGCCCCAGTTTTGGCAGAAGTGAAAAAGGAGAGGACTGTCAAAAAGGTTGTTAGCGGGGAAGCCAACAATGGCTCGGCCAAAAAAGAAAAAGCACCTAAAAAAGTTGCTGGTGAGGTGGCCAACAACGTCCAAAAAACGAAACAAACCGCGCCGCCAGAACCTTATTACCAAAGAAGGCGCGACCCGAACGCACCCGTCACCCGCAAGGTGCGCCTCTCGGTGGACGTGCTGCCGGAGACCCACAAACGCCTGAAAATCCGCGCCATCGAACAGGATTCTGACATCATGCGCTATGTCGAAATGCTCATTGAACGGGACTTAAGGCAAAAGTAAAAAGGCAAATGGCAAAAGTGTGGAGCGGCACTTTTGCCTTTTTACTTTTGCCTACCGTTAAACAGATTTTAGTTCATCGAGCTGCGCTTGCAGCTTGCGCAAGACCTGTTCGATCTCGGTGATCTTTGGCTCGAACGCGTCGCGGCGCAGTTCGATGATCTTGAGCTTCACCCATTCGCGCATCGTCGGGTCTTGCCGATAATCGGCCATCACAAGCGGGCGGGCGAGTATTTTCTCCTTATTTATGATGTATGCCTTCGTGAGCGGGTTTTCTTGGAACTGTTCGACGGCAAGATCGGCGAGGCTCGGCTCGGAGGCCGTCAGTTCGCGGATGACTTGGTTGATATGGTCGTTGCCCCGGTCCTGCCAGAGGGCGATCTCGCGGCGCATCAGCTCCATTTCGCCTTTGAGCGACTCGATTTTGGCGGCGCGGCGCGTTTTTTCTTCCGCTGGGTTGGTGTAGCCTTTCCGCAGGGCATCGATGAAGAAGCCGGACGGGTTTTTCACGCTCCCCTCCTGAACCGATTTGCGGGTGACGCGGACGGCGCGGGCGATCTGTTCCTCGCTCTCAAAGGCGAAGCGACCGATGGGCATCGGTTCGTGGA
>JANOQP010000795.1:0-4325 GCA_031414895.1 Saprospirales bacterium | reverse complement strand
TGAGGGGATGACTTTAAGTCATCCCCTCATTTGACTATTATCCAATCAACCAATTTATAAAGAAAAACAACGCCAAATAGACCCAAAGTATGTCCAAGAAATGCCAGTAAATGGTCAATAGCCGCAATTTCAACCGCTTTTCCGGGTCGCTGAAATAGACCAAAACACTAACAGGCTCGACCATTTTTTTCTTTGCCGTTTTATAGAAAACATACAAAAACGGCAATCCCACGATAACGTGCAAGAAGTGCAAAATAGAAATTACATAAAGATAACTGACAGTTGTGGAAGTGGTCAATTGGAGGTTGTTGGCGAACAACCAATACCAGCCAAACCCTTGTGCAACCATAAAGGCTACAGACAGCAAGATGGTTTGCAATAAATTCCTTTGATAACCTTCTGTATCGTCGTTCAAATATGCCTTTTTGGCCAACATCATCGTCCAACTACTTGTCAATAAAATGACTGTATTTGCAACAAAAATCAATGGCAATCGCACAGGCGCGATGTTCATCTGAACCCGCGAATAGACATAACTGATAGTCAGGGCCAAAAACATTACAGTCAATCCAAATAGTGTGAAAAACAACATCACGTTATAAGGATGGAACATGAACTGGCTATCGGACTGGTTTTCGGGCGGGTTGTTTTTGTTCGGCATAACTGTCTTTTTGTTGGTTCAATCAACCTCCCCAAACGCAATTTGTTCATATCCACCTGTCAATTCCTCAATTAACCAATAAACAAAAAAAAAACCGACCTGCCTGCGCAAATCGGTTCAAAGGTTGTTTTAAAGACCTTACTTAAAAATTGGTTCAAAACGAGGCGTGTCCCATTGCATTGCACAACAAAAACGCCGCCCCGGAATAAAATCGGGATGGCCTCAGCCTATCGAACGGATTAAGATGAAATTCGAAGAGGTTGGTCAAAAAAACCAGCAATGTGCAAGAATGGGAATATAAATGCGGGCAAAAATTGGTGCGCCGCGAAGAATTGTTGGGCAAAGGAACAACGTGTTTCCCGTAGTTTCTTCAAAATTTGATTTTTTTTAATGTAAAAAAATCCCTGCCATTTTTTTAAAATCGACGCCCACCAATCGCCCCGACCAAAAATCGAATTAGTTTTGCGGACAATGGCGGACGTACATTTTGTCGATATTTTGGTCAGTCTCGTGCTCGGGCTGGTGATGTTCGGGGTCGGGCTTGCGCTCACGGCATCCGATTTTCGGCGCATCCTCCGCAAGCCAAGGGCACTTTTTTTCGCCCTTTCCTCCCAACTTTTGGCATTGCCGGCCATCTCTTTTTTGATTGCATGGATGGCGCCGCTTCCACCTGAAATCAAGGTCGGGCTGGTCATTTTGGCGGCCTCGCCAGGCGGCGCAACGAGCGGCCTGGTTGCGCACCTGTTCAAGGCGGACACCGCGTTGAGCATTTCGATGACGACGCTGAACAGCTTTATTTGCCTATTTACGATACCAATTGTGGTCAATTTGGCCCTTTTTGCCTTCATCGGCGCGCAATCCGAGATCCAATTGCCGTTTTGGCAAACAGTCCTCCAAATTTTTTCGATCACCATCATCCCGGCCTCGCTCGGTGTTTGGATCCGGCGCAAATTGCCACGTTTTGCCGACCGCGCGGGCAAGCCGATACGATTTTTGATGCTCGGACTGTTGGCCATCGTGTTCGGCATCAAGATTTTCGCTGGGCAAAATCAGGGCGGCGCACAGCTCGGCCTCGTCGATCTTTGGACGATCCTCCCTTTCTGTTTGCTGCAAAATGTGGTCTGCCTCTTTTTCGGCTACCATTTTTTGCGCAAAATGGGCTGCGAACACCCCGCCGCGCTCACCGCTGCCATCGAATCGGGCGTGCAGAACACGACCCTTTCTTTCCTCATCGCCGGGACGCTTTTGGGCAACGAGGAAATGGTCAAGCCCCCGCTCATCTATTCGATGTTCTCGCTCTGGACGGCGGGCGCGTTTTGTTATTTTTTGAACAAAAAAATGGGCATCGAGTGGGACTGGAAAAAACTGGGCAGTTAATTTCTTTAATGATGAATTATGAATATGACATCATTCGCGATTCATCATTTATCATTCATCATTCATCATTAGAAATATGGTCTCGATAATCATGGGCAGCGATTCGGACCTGCCAATTATGCGGCAGGCGGCGGAAATCCTCCAAAATTTTGGCATTACCTATGAAATTTCAATCGTTAGCGCACATCGAACGCCCGACCGGCTGTTCGATTTTGCCAAAAACGCCCATTTGCGCGGCGTGAAAGTGGTCGTCGCCGGGGCGGGCGGGGCGGCGCATTTGCCGGGAATGGTGGCCGCAATTTCGCCTTTGCCGGTCATCGGCGTTCCCGTAAAATCGTCCAATTCAATCGATGGATGGGACTCGATCTTGTCCATTTTGCAGATGCCCAATGGAGTCCCGGTGGCAACCGTCGCATTAAATGCAGGGCAAAATGCAGGCATCCTCGCGGCGCAAATCTTGGCGGCGAGCGACCCGGTCTTGTTGGAAAAAATCGTGGATTTTAAAAAAGGGCTGGCGCAAAAAGTGCTCGAAAAAAAGATCTCGTAACCCAGCTTCGGTAGCCGATAGCGAACCAAAAAATTTAACACAGAACGGTCAATCCCCAAAGGTTGGTTTTTTACTTTTGAGCCAACAAAACTTCATCGGATCATCTTTCAAATACCATTTTTTATGAAAAAATTGTACGCCCTCTTGCTCCTCGCCTTTGCTTTTTGGCTGCCGGCCAGTGCGCAAATCGTCATCACCGAAGTCATGTACAACCCGCCCGAAGCTGGCACCGACACGCTCGAATATCTCGAAATCCACAACCCCGGCACGACCGCCGTCAACCTCGACGGCTGGAAATTCAAGACGGGGATCACGCATACTTTTGTAGGAACAAGCCTGCCCGCGGGTGGTTACCTCGTTTTGGCCGGGAAGGTGAGCGCAGTCCAATCGGTGCTCGGCATCCAAAACGCCATCCAATGGGACATGAGCCAGGCCCTCAACAATACGGGCGAGAGCGTTGTGCTGGTGAACGGTGCCGGCGCGACGATCGATTCGATGAAATACGCCAATATGGCGCCCTGGCCGCTCGAAGCCAACGGGATGGGCCGCTCGCTCACGCTTTGCAACCCCGCTTTGGATAATGCAGACCCCGCCAACTGGATCGCCGCGACCAGCCCAATGGGGGTCGTGGTGAACGGAAAGGACGTTTATGGCAACCCGAACGCGGGCTGTGCGACCGGCACCGTGCTTGCCGATGACCAAGTGAACGTGCCATCGGGCAAGTCCGTCACCATCAGCATGTTGTCGAACGACCTTATTCCCGGGACGACTTTTTTGGTGAGCATTTCGCAAAACCCAGCTCACGGAACGGCGACGCTGGCCAATAATCAGGTCACCTATCAATCGGCCAATGGTTATTGCGGCCCCGACCTCATCAAATATAAGGTCATAAACGCCGGCATGACCTACGAGGCGGACATCAAAATTAACGTTTATTGCTACCCGCTCTATACGATCCCGCAGGTCCACAACGAGGACGCGACGGGCAAGGCTGACTCGGCAAACGTCTATTGCGAATTGCAGGGCATCGTTTATGGCGGCAACCTCGTGACGGACGGCCTGCGTTTTGGGCTGATCGATGCGAACAGCAACGGCATCCTGATCAACAACGACATCGCCACCAATTTTGGCTACACCGTCACCGAGGGCGACCGCGTCCGCTGCCTCGGCCAGATCCAACAGGTCGCGGGCGTCACCCGAATGGAGCTCGACACGTTGATAAAAATCGGCTCGAACCAAACGCTCGTCACGCCCCTCGGCATTGATTCTTTGGACGAGGGCACCGAATCGAAGCTCGTCAAAAGCAACAAACTTTTGACCCTCGTGGACCCACAGGCGTGGACGACCGGCGTTGGCCCGTCCGGTTTCACGGTCAAAGCGACCGACGGGGCCATTGTTTGGGACATCCGCATCGACAACGATGTGGACCTTTGGGCGATGTTGCCGCCGACCAACCCATTTTACCTCACGGGCATCGGCAGCCAATTTGACAACACGATCCCGTATTTGCAGCAATACCAGATTTTTCCGCGCCGCGCAACAGACATAAAGGAGTTTGTCGGCACGAACGACGCTTCGCTCGGCGAAAAAATCTCGCTCTCGCCAAACCCCGTTTTTGATGTTTTGAACATCGAATCGTCGGTCGAACTTGAAAAAATCACGGTCATTTCGCCGTCCGGCCAATTGGTCCTCGCCATCGAAAAGCCCGGTTTTTCGCAAAAATTGGAGATAGAAAAATTA
>JANOQP010000794.1:0-5297 GCA_031414895.1 Saprospirales bacterium | reverse complement strand
TGGCAAAACAAAAACAGCCACTTCATCCAAACCGGTTGAAGTGGCTGTTTTTGTTTTCATATTTGCCCAATAATCTAAACCGATCCAATCATGAGAAAAAGCCTCGTCCCGATTTTTTCATTGCTTTTTTTCGGAAAAACCCTTTCCGCATCGCCTGCAATTTTCGGCGATTCGATTGCCAATTTTGGCATCATGCCCATCACCATCACGAGCGATTGCAGCCCGAAGGAATTTTGCCTTTGGCAGAACAACTGCAATTTCGGCACGGCCCAGCTTTCCGCGACGGGCGAAGGTGGCTGTTCCGATATTTCGTTCACTTGGCAGATGGACCTGCACAACAACGGTACTTACGATGAACTCGGAGCGGGCGCGACCATTATCGACACTTTTCCCGCCGGGACCCATCGGATTTTATGGAAGGCAAAGGACAATTGCGGAGCGGCCACGACCTGCCAATACACGTTTAAAAGCAAGGACTGCTCACCGCCAAATTTGCTCATTATCAACGGCGTGACGCTGCCGCTGCAAGCCCCGGACTGCACGGCCTCGGTCACTGCAAACCAATTTTTGCTAAATATCAGCGACAATTGCACCCCTATCAATCAGATCCAGCTCGGCATCCGGCGCGTCGGGAGCGGCACGGGCTTTCCACCGGCCAATCTGCTGACGCTCACAAAATGCCAATCTGGGACCAACCTCGTCGAGATCTGGGCGAAGGACAACGTGGGCAACGAGACAAAATTCACCGGCTATGTCATCGCGCAGGACAATCAGGGCGCCTGCCCGTGCGTGAACGATACCATCCGTTTTGGCGGGACAATCTCTTCAGCGCTGGGCCAACCTGTTCGCAACACCTTGTTGAACATCCAGGTCGGAGGCGGTTCGGCGGCCTATCCGATCACTTATTCGCCCGTGGTTTTTGACACTTTGACGGGTGATTATTTCTTCGATATTTATGCCCGGCCAAAATCAACGCCGTACACCGTGAGCATCATCCCGCGCAAATTGACCGACCCGCTCAACGGCGTTTCGACTTTTGACCAAGTGGCCATCTCGAAGCACGTCCTGAACGTCGTCCCGTTCACCAGCATCTATAAAATGATCGCATCGGACATCAACTTCAACAACCAAGTGACCACTTTTGACATTGTTGAGCTGCGCAAACTCATCCTCGGCCAATATTCCGGGTTTGATACGAACACTTCTTGGCGGTTCGTCGTTCCGCCAACCGACCCGACGGATTTGGCGCAATTGCCCGATTTAGTGGATTTTTACACACGCGACTTTATCGTGATAGAAGGTCAGCCGGTGCCCGACTTTTTGGGCAACCACTTTATCGGGGTGAAGATCGGCGACCCCAATTTGTCGGCTGACCCAAAATTGTAGCATTTTATCCCTTGAAAATTTTCACCGCGACCGGCAGCCGCCCGCCCACCAAGACCAGCGAATAGACCCCGCGCGGCAAAAACCGCACATCAAAATCGTTGTCGCCCGGTTCGAGCGGCCAATGGGCCATCGTCCTACCCGTTGCGTCCAAAAAAGTGGCCGTCCCGACCGCAGGGAACTGGATTTTCACCCAATCCACAGCCGGGTTTGGGAAAACGGCAGCCCCGCGACCGTCGCCGAGGTCTATGAAATTATTGTCGTCGGGGCCTCCAATGTTCCCAAATCCGCCCCCCGCGACGTTGCCGGGCTCGAGTATTTTCACCAAATAGTCCTCCACTTCGCCCCAAACGATATTACCGCACGGCCCGCTGATCGGCGAATAGCGCATCATCACCCGGAGGTGTGTTAGGCCAGTTTTTGCGCCAACGGGGACCAAAATTTGCCCAAAAACGACGCTGTCCTTGCACGTTTCGCGGGCAAAAAGCTGTTCTTCCGGATGCTCGAACTCCCCGTTTTGGTTAAGGTCGAGCCAGACGGCGTAGTTTTCATTGAACGAGATCCCAGAAAAACCGGGCTGGATTTGTAGGGCATAGCCGCGCGATTTTTCCATTAAGATCGGCTCGTCGGCGAAATAGCCATAACCGTCATTTTTGCCCGTAACTTGTTGAAAATCAGCTACTTGGAAACGTTGGATCCATTCTGTTGCAGCCGAGGATTGGGCCGTGCAGCCGATTGCGGGCGGCAGTTCGAGCCGCAGCAAAATCGACCAACCGGAGGTTTGGCCGCCGCCGCAGCTTGATTTTACCTGAAATAAAATGACCTTGCCGGCCGGCAGGCCCGTCAAAACGGTTTCCAAAATTGAGGACGGGACAGTTTTCCAGTCGCCGCTGCCTTCCATTTTATATCGCAAGATAAATTCCGTGGCCTCTGGTGCACCGTTCCAACGGATTTTGGCGGAAGTTGGCCGGATTTCGAGCGCTTCGACATTGTTTGGCGGCGGGCAGCCCGAACCAACAGATGCCGTCGTGAAAAGGAAAATGTCCGACCAGTCGGAGGGGCCGTATTTGCCCCTCGACCGGACGGTAAATTCATAATGTTTGGCCGCTTCGAGGCTTTCGAGGATGCTGGAATTTTTTGTCAGATCGGACACGGTTTTCCAAATTGCTGCCCCTTTTTGCCGCCAACGGAGGTCAAAACCCGTCGCTCCCGGCGGGTTTTCCCAGCCCAAAAGCGCGGAACTTTCATTAATCTCTTCGGCTTTCAAAAAATCGGGCGGCACGAGCGGTTCCGGTTTTTTTGTCAAAAAAACATGGCTCGCCGTCCAGATGGATGCGCAGTTTTGGCAAAAGGTTTTTACCCGAAATTCATAGTTTTCGGCAGGTTCGAGGCCGTCGATCGTGGTTGAAAATTCTTTGCAAACGATTGATTTCCAATGACTTGCGCCAAATTTTTTGATCATTATCTCAAATGATACCGGCGTTCCAGTCACCGTCCAATCGATGGTCGCCGAGCTGTCGGTGACTATTTTCACGGCCAAATTGATCGGCTGCGCACAGGCATTTTCGCCCGAAAAATAGCGGGTCTCGAAAAGCCCCCGCCCGTGCGTCGCGGCGATCACTCGGCCATCTATTTGCCGTGTGGCGATCATGTCCGTCCGGACGTTGGCCATCGAGCCGTTCGCGGGCAGCCAAACGGTCGCCGAGGCATTGATCAGGTCGGTTGCCCAAACGCCGAGTTCGGTGGCGAGGAGCGCGTTTTCGGTCGAATTTGGCGCAAAAACCGCCCATCGGATGGGCATATCCGGCAAATTTCCCTCCACCGAAACCCAGTCCGCGCCCGCGTTTTTTGTCTCAAAAACGGAGTTCAACCCATAATTTGAATAGGTCAAAAGGCAGTGCGCAGGGTCGCCGGGTGCGATTGCGAGGCAGGTGGGCCAGCCCGTGCCGTCGAGGAGAACGGTCAATTTTGGCGAGGTCGAGCTCGCCTTTTCGAGCTTCGCCACGTCGCCGTTCGAGAGGCCGAGGAGTAGGCAATCCGCCGTGCCGGGCAGCACGGAAAGGCAAGTTATGTAGCTGTTGTTGAGGAAAATATCGGTGATTTGGGGCAAGTTTTGACCGCCCACGTCCTTTATCAGTGCGATCTGGTTGAACTCGTAGGACATAAAAAGCGTGTTCGTCGCGTCCTCGTAGGCCGATGGGTTGATAAAAAGGCCCTCGTTGCCCTGCCCGACGGTGACCTGTTGGTAGGTCGCCCAATTGTCGGACGTGATATTGACCGTCGAAAAAACGTAGCTCGTGATCTGGATGTTCGGCTGGTCGCGGTCAAAATGGCAAAAACCGCCATCGCCGCCCGTGACTGTTTGGGCCGGTTTTTGGGCGATTTCGCCCGAATCTGACGGGTTTTGTTGCGAATTTTGCCCAAAAAGCTGCGTCCCGTTGTCCTGCGCACCCGCGAGGGCGAGCGGCGAACCGGCCTCCGGGCCGATCGCGCAGCCATAATATTGGGTCACGTTGAAGCCGTTGGCGATGAACTTGAAATCGGGTTTCGCGGCCCCATTTCCCCGAAAAACACCGCCGTCGTTCCCAACAAAAAACGCCCCAGAACTGCCTGGTTTGAACACGATTTCGTGCTGGTCGGCATGGACAAAAGGCTGCCCAAAACCGCCGTACCATTGGCTGATCGGCTGCCAATTTTGCCCGCCATCGGTCGTCTCGAACAGGTCGATGCCGCCGACGATGCAGCGGTCAGGGTTGTTCGGGTCGATGGCGGCGGCCATGCAATACCACGCCATTTGGCGGCATAAATTGTTCATCCCCAATGGGTTGGGCATGGTCATTGGTTGCCATGTGTCGCCCCCGTCGTCGCTGCGATAGATGCCGAGGCAGTCAAAATTGGCATCGTTGGAAAACAGGGCAAACAGCCTTTTTTCGTCGCTCGGAGCGCAGGCAATTTTAATCCTTTGGAAATTTTGGGTAGGCAGCCCGGCGGTCAGTTTTTCCCAAGTTTCGCCGTCGTCCTTGCTGCGGAAAATGCCGCCTTTGTCAAAAAGGCCCATCGTGGCAAAAACCGTCCCGTTTTTTGAGGTTTGGAGATCGGCAGCGCGGTCGGTCGTGCAGCCTGCGATGTTTTTCGCCAAAACGGTGGCCCAAGTTTGACCGCCGTCGGTGCTCCGTTGGATGCCGCCATTCCGGGTCGCGGCGAGCAAATTTTGACCGCCCAAGCAGGCCAGTTTTTGGGTAAAATAAAACACCGGATTGGCCGTCGAGGCGAGGCGTTGCCAAGTTATTCCGCCATTTTGGGACTTCCAAATGCCCATCCCGCGCACGGCATCGTTGTTGAAATAGCCTTCGCCCGTTCCGAAATAGAGCGTGTTTGGTTCATTTTTCGACTGGCAAATACTGGAAATGGCCAAATTATCGAGCGCGTCGTTGATTTTATCCCAAACGGGGCTTTCTGCGAGCGCGTTGGTCGTTTTCCAAAGTCCGCCGCCGATGCTGCCTGCCCAAAGGGTGTTGCCACCTGGGTCGTTGAGGTCGGCAAGGAGGGCGCGGGTGCGGCCCCCGATGTTCGACGGGCCGCGCTCTTGCCATGTGATCTCGGCGAGCGAGTTTCGCGAATTTTCGGCATCGCGACGGATTTCGGCGGCGGCGCGGCGGGCATCCAACAGCCGTTCGCGGGGCGCGAAACCGAGCGCGGGATCGGCGGTCATCAGGCCTTCTTGTTCGATGGCGAAATTGATCCTGTCCTGTTTTGCAAAATGTGCAGCGGACTTCGGGGGGGAAATTCTGGTGGCGGAATCGAAGGTGCAGGCAAACAGGAGACCGACGGAGATGGCGTGCGCCACCCGTGCATTTCTCGTGTGCATGGAAGATTTTTTTGGAAAAAATGTGATCGGAAAGGATAAAAACGAA